>JASFUT010000053.1:0-13964 GCA_050050175.1 Chromatiales bacterium | reverse complement strand
TGCTGATCACCGACACCAGCCATGCCCTGCCCGTGCAGGTCAACCGCAACGGGCTGCGCACCATCGCGGTCGGAACGGGCAGGGTCAACGCCCTGGAGCTGCCCCACCTGCCCAATAACGCGGACATTCGGGAGGACGACCTCCTGGTGACCTCCGGGCTCGGTGGCCGTTTCCCGCCCGGCTATCCGGTGGCCCGGGTGGTCTCGGTGGAGCGCGAGCCGGGGCGGCCCTTCGCGCAGGTGCTGGCCACCCCCAGCGCGCACCTGGACCGCACCCGTGAGGCCCTGCTGGTATGGACCCTGGAGCCGCGGCTCGGCCCCGGCGGGGACGCGGCGAGTGATGCCCATGCAGCCGACGCGGCCGAAGCCCGGCCACCCGCGGACGGGGACGCCCCCTGATGGTCCAGGAGCCGCGGAGGGGCACCCTGGCGATCGTCTTCACCTTCGCCGCGGCCCTGGTGCTGACCGTGCTTCCGCTGCCGGACTGGGCGCAGATCTACCGGCCCCAGTGGCACACCCTGGTGCTGATCTACTGGTGCTTCGCCCTGCCTCAGCGCGTGGGGGTCGCTTCCGGCTGGACACTGGGGCTGATCGTCGACGTCATTACGGGCAGCCTGCTGGGCCAGCACGCCCTTTCCCTGTCGATCGTTGCCTTCCTGAGCGTGAAGCTGCACCAGCGGGTCAGGGTGTTTCCGCTCTGGCAGCAGTCGCTCACGGTGCTCACCCTGCTCGCCCTGGAGCGCCTTCTGTCACTATGGATCATCGGGGCCACCGGACGCCCGGCCCCGAGCCTGATGTACTGGATGCCGGTCCTGGTCGGCATGCTGCTGTGGCCCTGGATGTTCATCGTCCTTCGGGACATCCGACGGCGCTTTCGGGTCACCTGAGGATTCGCCGGAAGGCGACGCGAGCCCATGCCACGACAGACCATCAAGAACTACCAGCACGAGAGTCAGCTGTTCCTGGGCCGGGCCCTGGCGGCCGCGGCGATCGTCGTGGCACTGCTGGCGCTGCTGGTCGGCCGTCTGGTCGACCTGCAGGTGTTCAGCCACGATCACTTCAAGACCCAGTCGCGGGAGAACCGCGTCAAGCTGGTCCCTCTGCCCCCCACGCGCGGGCTCATCTACGACCGGACCGGCCTGCTCCTCGCCCAGAACCTCCCCGCCTACAGCCTCGAGGTGACGCCCGAGCGCGTGGAGGACATGGACGCGATGATCGAGCAGCTGCGCCAGGTGATCGAGATCACCGAAGAGGACGTCAACCGCTTCGAGCGCCTGCGCAGCCAGCGCCGACGGTTCGACAGCATCCCCATCCGGGTGAGGCTGAGCCAGGAGGAGGTGGCCCGGTTCGCGGTCAACCGCCACCGCTTCCCCGGGGTCGACATCGAGGCGAAGCTGGTGCGCGACTATCCCCAGGGGGCGAACACCGCCCACGTCCTGGGCTATGTCGGGCGCATCAACCGGGAGGAGCTTGAGCGCATCGACGTCTCCAACTACGCCGGCACCTCCCACATCGGCAAGCTGGGTGTGGAGAAGACCTATGAGGACGTGCTCCACGGGCAGGTGGGACTGCAGCAGGTGGAGGTCAACGCCTCGGGCCGGGTCCTGCAGGTGCTCAAGAACGAGCCCCCGGTGCCGGGAAGGGACCTCCACCTGCACCTGGACGCCGCACTGCAGGCCGAGGCCTTCGACGCCCTGGGGGACTACAACGGCTCGGTGGTGGCCATCGACCCGCGCACCGGCGGGGTGCTGGCGCTGGTGAGCAAGCCGGGGTTCGATCCCAACCTGTTCGTCGAGGGCATATCCCGGGACGTCTACCGGGCACTGATGCACTCCGAGGACAAGCCGTTGTTCAATCGGGCGCTGCGCGGGCAGTACCCCCCCGGCTCGACCATCAAGCCCTTCCTCGGCCTGGCGGGTCTGGAGACCGGGGCGATCACGCCCGAAGAGAAGCGTTTCTGTCCGGGCTTCTACCAGCTCCCGGGGCACACCCATAAGTACCGGGACTGGAAGAAGAGCGGCCACGGCCTCATGGACGTGGACGCCGCGGTCACCCAGTCCTGCGACGTGTTCTTCTACAAGCTGGCCCACGACCTGGGCATCGACCGGATCCACGACTTCATGAGCAGGCTCGGCTTCGGTGCCCGCACCGGCGTCGATCTGGTGGGCGAGCTCGGCGGCCTGCTGCCCTCCCGGGCGTGGAAGCGCCGGGCGCGCAATCAGCCGTGGTACCCGGGAGAGACCCTGATCACAGGCATCGGCCAGGGCTACTTCCTGGTCACTCCCCTGCAGCTGGCCAGCGCGACTGCCACGCTGGCATCCGACGGACGGCGCATAGCGCCCCGGGTGGCGGAGCTGATCGACGACCCCGCGACCGAAGGCGCGCCCGAGTACGTGGACGAGCGGGTGGAGCGCCTGCAGTGGCACAATCGCTCGAACTGGGAGCACATCGTCGACGCCATGGTGCAGGTCGTGGAGGGTCCGAGGGGAACAGCGCGGCGCATCCGGAGCGACGGCTACCGGATCGCCGGCAAGACCGGCACCGCACAGGTGTTCTCCGTAGGCCAGGACGAGGAATACGAGGAATCCGAGGTGGACAAGAAGCTGCGCGACCACGCGCTGTTCATCGCCTTTGCGCCCGCCGAGGACCCGAAGATTGCCGTCGCAGTCGTGGTCGAGAACGGCGGACACGGCGGCTCGGTCGCCGCCCCGGTCGCGGCGCGCCTGATCGACTTCCACCTGCGCGGCGAATCGGAGCAACGACCATGAGAAGCGCGCTGTCGGCGATCAACCGCGCCCCCGCGGGCTCGTCGCGCCCCCGAGGCGCGCTCGCGGGCCTGCACCTGGACCTTCCCCTGCTCACCGGTCTGGTGCTGTTGTGCGCCTTCGGGCTGGTGGTGCTCTACAGCGCCGGGGCCGAGAGCCTGGCCCTGGTGGAGCGCCAGGGCGTCCGGCTCGGGGTCGCCTTCGGGGTCATGTTCGCCACCGCCCAGATCTCCCCGGTCCAGCTGCGTCGCTGGAGCCCCTGGCTCTACGCCCTGGGGATGAGCCTTCTGGTGGCGGTCCTGCTGGTGGGCGAGATCGGCAAGGGCGCCCAGCGCTGGCTCGATCTCGGACTGTTCCGTTTCCAGCCCTCGGAGATGCTCAAGCTGGCCGTACCCATGATGATCGCCTGGTACCTGGCCGAGAAGCCGCTGCCGCCCAACTGGCTGCGGCTGCTCATAGCCGCCGTCATGATCCTGGGTCCGGTCCTGCTCATCGCCATGCAGCCCGACCTGGGCACCGCCCTGCTGGTGGGCAGCGCCGGGATCTTCGTGCTCTTCCTGGCGGGCATACGCTGGAGCGTCATCGCCTGGCTGACCGCCGCACTCGCCGCCGCCGCCCCGGTGCTCTGGTTTCTCATGCGGCCCTATCAGCGTCAGCGGGTCCTCACGTTCTTCAACCCGGAGAGCGATCCTCTCGGGGCGGGCTACCACATCATCCAGTCCAAGATCGCGATCGGCTCGGGCGGGGTGTATGGCAAGGGCTGGCTCAACGGCACTCAATCGCATCTGGAGTTCCTTCCCGAGCGCTCCACGGACTTCATCTTCGCCGTGCTGGCCGAGGAGCTCGGGCTCGTGGGCATCCTGGTGCTGCTCGCGCTCTACCTCTTCGTGGTGCTGCGCGGACTCAACATCGCAGTGCGCGCCCAGGACACCTACAGCCGGCTGCTGGGCGGCTCCATCACCCTGGTATTCTTCGTCTACGTGTTCGTTAACACGGGCATGGTCAGCGGGCTGCTTCCGGTGGTGGGCGTGCCCCTTCCCCTGGTGAGCTACGGGGGCACGTCCCTGGTGACCATCATGGCGGGCTTCGGTATGCTCATGTCCATCCACACCCACCGCAAGCTGCTGCCGACCTGAGCGTGAGATAAAGACCATGCGACGCCCGAGACCCCTATCCGTGATGCTCTGCGCGATCCTTCTCTGCGCCTGCGGCACGGGGGCGGCGAATCGCCCCGACCTGCAGCCCCAGGTCGATGAGTTCGTCGATGAGATGGTGCGGGAGCACGGCTTCGACCGTGGCGCGCTCTCGGCGCTGCTCGGCCGGGCCGAGTTCCAGCAGTCGATCATCGACGCCATGCGCCGGCCCGCCGAGGCCAAGCCCTGGTACCAGTACCGCCCCATCTTCGTCACCGAGTCGCGCATCCGAGACGGGGTGAGCTTCTGGAACGCGAACGAGGCGATCCTGCAGCAGGTCTCCACCGACTACGGGGTTCCCCCCGAGATCCTGGTCGCCATCGTTGGAGTGGAGACCCGTTACGGCGGCTATACCGGCCGCCACCGGGTGCTCGACTCCCTCCATACCCTGGCCTTCGGATACCCCAAGCGGGCGGCCTTCTTCCGGGGCGAGCTCGAGGACTTCCTGCTGCTGACCCGGGAAGAGGGCATAGACCCGGCCGAGGCCAAGGGCTCGTACGCCGGGGCGATGGGCAAGCCGCAATTCATCTCCAGCAGCTACCGCGCCTATGCCGTCGACTACGACGGCGACGGCCGGCGCGACCTCTGGGACAGCAACGCGGACGTCATCGCCAGCGTCGCGAACTACTTCAAGCGCCACGGCTGGCGCCAGGGCGAGCCGGTCACCGTCCGCGCCCATGGCGTGGACGACAGCGACCGCGCCTTCGTCGAGGCGGGGATGAAGCCGAGCCTGAGGGTGCGGGATCTGCGCGATGCCGGCATAGAGACCGACCCGTCGATCGACGGCGACGCACTCGCGAGTCTGATCGAGCTGGATACGGGGACAGGCAAGGAGTACTGGCTGGGGCTGCACAACTTCTACGTGATCACACGCTACAATCACAGCAACCTCTATTCGATGGCCGTCTACCAGCTCAGCCAGGAGATCCGCGCCCTGCGCGAGGCCCGTGAGATCGACCCTCTTGTCGCCCGTTGAGATCCGCTACGCCGCCTTCCTGATCCTGGTCGGCGCCATTCTCGCCGCCGGCTGCAGCACCCGCGGCTCCCGGATCACCGAGCCCGCCGACGGAGCTCCGGCGGTGGCGGTGGACTTCGATGCAATCCCCGAGCCGGAGCCCAGGGAGGAGCCGCTCAGCCGCTACGGCAACCCCCCGATGTACGAGGTCAACGGGGTGAGCTACCGCACCCTGACCAGCCGCGAGGGCTACGTGGAGCGGGGCATCGCCTCCTGGTACGGCACCAAGTTCCACGGCCAGCGCACGAGCAGCGGCGAGCCTTACGACATGTACCGCGTCACCGCCGCCCACCGCTCCCTGCCGCTGCCCAGCTTCGTGCGCGTGACCAACCTGGAGAACGGCCGGAAGCTGGTGGTGCGGGTCAACGACCGCGGCCCCTTCCACCCCAACCGAATCATCGATCTCTCATACGCCGCCGCGGGCAAGCTCGGCATACTCGGAGAGGGGACAGGCCTGGTCGAGGTGCGCGCCATCGACCCGCGCCGGCCCGAGCCCGAGACCCGTTCGGCCGCGGCGCAGCGCCCGGGCGCCCCGAGCCTGTTCGTCCAGGTGGGCGCATTCGCCAGCCGCTACAACGCCGAGAGCCTGCGCGAGCGGCTGCAGGAGTCTCTCCAGCGCACAGTGCGCATCCAGGAGCACGCGCAGCCGCAGCGACCCGTGTACCGCGTGCAGGTGGGGCCGGTGGAGACCGTGGAGTCCGCCGACCGGCTGACCCTCCGCCTGGCCGACCTGGGCATACGGGACGTCCACGTGGTCGTCGAGTAGGACCCGCCGCTCCCCGCTCCCGGAGCCGCAGAGGTCACCGGCGCCCTGCCGACGCACTCCCGCTCGGGTACAATGACGGCCCGGCCGGCGGAACCCCATACCCGATTTCCGGTCCTTTCAAGTGACCAGACCCAAGGACAGCAGCCCGTGGAAAAGAGACGACCCCGCCCTTCCCTTCTCCTGTCGCTGGCGCTCCTGCTCCTCGGCTGCACGGCCCTCGCTTCGGGCGCCGTGCCCATTCCGGCCCCGCCCCAGGTGGCGGCGACGGGGCATCTACTGGTGGACTTCGACAGCGGCGCCGTGCTCGCCGAAGCGAATGCCGACGAGCGTCTGGAGCCGGCCAGTCTGACGAAGATCATGACCGCCTACGTGGTCTTTCGGGAGCTTGCGGCGGGTAAGGTCGCACTGGACGACCAGGTGCCGGTCAGCGAAAAGGCCTGGCGCACACCCGGCTCGCGGATGTTCATCGAGGTGGGCACCCGGGTGTCCCTGGAGGATCTGCTCAAGGGCATGATCATCCAGTCCGGCAACGACGCCAGCGTGGCGCTGGCCGAGTACATCGCCGGGAGCGAGGACACCTTCGCCGAGCTGATGAACAGCCACGCGCGGCGCCTCGGCATGAGCAACACCCACTTCGCCAACAGCACCGGCCTGCCGCACGAGGACCACTACACCACGCCGCGGGACATCGCCAAGGTCACGGCGGCGACCATCCGCGAGTTCCCGCAATGGTACGAGTGGTACGCCGTCAAGGACTTCGCCTACAACGACATCAAGCAGCACAACCGCAACAAGCTCCTGTGGCGCGACGATTCCGTGGACGGGGTGAAGACCGGCCACACCGATGCGGCGGGATACTGCCTGGTCGCCTCGGCCGAGCGCGAGGGGATGCGGCTGATCTCCGTGGTGATGGGGACCTCAGGTGAGAACGCCCGCGCGCGGGAGACGCAGGCGCTGCTCAACTACGGTTTCCGGTTCTTCGAGACCCACCGGCCCTACGAGGGTGGGTCCGAGCTCACGCGCATGCGTGTGTGGAAGGGCGAGGTGGAAGAGCTCTCCGTGGGGCTGGCAGGCAACCTGTACGTGACCATTCCGAGGGGGCAGTACGACAACCTCTCGGCACAGATGGATCTGAGCCCCCGGCTCATGGCTCCGGTGGCGAGCGGACAGCAGGTCGGGCGGCTGCGCATCTCGCTGGACGGCGAGCCGGTCGCGGAGACCGACCTGGTGGCCCTCGGCGATGTCCCCGAGGGCAGTCTCTGGGCGGACCTCAGGGACACGGTCCTGCTCTGGCTCGAGTAGCAGGAGCCCACCGCGCGCGATGATGCCGAGCTCCGACGTCTATCTCAACGGCGAATTCCTGCCCCTGGAGCGGGCGCGGGTGTCGGTGATGGACCGCGGATTCCTGTTCGGCGACGGCGTCTACGAGGTGATTCCCGCCTACGGCGGCCGCCTGTTCCGGCTCGACCACCATCTCAGGCGGCTCGAGAACAGCCTTGCGGCCATCCGCATGGACAGCCCGCTGAGCGACGGTCAGTGGGAGACGGCGCTCCAGCGACTGGTGTCGCAGTATCCCGGCCAGGACCTGGGCGTCTATCTGCAGGTGACCCGAGGGCCCGCAGAGAAGCGTGACCACGCCATTCCGGACAGCGTGCATCCGACGGTCTTCGCCATGGCCAGCCCCATCGATCCACCGGCCCCCGGGCTGGCCGAGCGCGGCGTGGCGGCCGTGACCCTGGACGACATCCGCTGGCAGCTCTGCCACATCAAGGCCACCACCCTGCTGGCCAACGTCCTGCTGCGCCAGCAGGCCCGGGACGAGGACGCCATCGAGGCGATCCTGGTGCGCGACGGCGAGGTGACGGAGGGCGCGGCCAGCAACCTGTTCATCGTCTCCGAGGGGCTGGTGCTCACCCCGCCGAAGGGCCCCCACCTGCTGCCGGGCATCACCCGCGACCTGATCCTGGAGCTCGCCGCCGAGGAGGGGCTCCCCTGTGCCGAGGCGCGCATCGGGATTCGGCAGCTGGAGACGGCGGACGAGATCTGGCTGACCAGCTCCACCAGAGAAGTCCTCCCCGTGACGCGACTCAATGGGGCGCCCGTCGGGGCCGGTGTCCCGGGTCCGCTCTGGCGCTGCATGTCCGAGCTCTACCAGGCCTACAAGGTGCGCCTGCGCGGGGGGTCTTAGGACGCCATGGAACCGGCCGACAGCCCGCTGGCCTTTCCGTGCCAGTTCCCCATCAAGGCGATGGGGCTGGCCGAGCCCGGCTTCGACGCGCTGGTGGTGGAGATCGTGCGGCGCCACGCCCCGGACCTCGCCGAAGGGGCCGTGTCCACACGGCCGAGCCGAGGCGGCCGTTATCTGGCGGTCACGGTCACCATCCGCGCCCGGAGCCGCGCGCAGCTCGACGCCATCTACCAGGCGCTGACGGACCACGAAAAGGTCATCATGGCGCTGTGAGCGCGGCGCGAGCCAAACCCCCGGCCGCCCTGCCGCCCCTGATCCTCCGGGAGCTGGGACTGCGCGACTACGAGCCCGTGTGGCACGCGATGCAGGCGTTGACCGACGCACGGGGACCGGCCACCCCCGACGAGCTGTGGAGCCTCGAGCACCCGCCGGTCTTCACCCTGGGCCAGGCGGGGCGGCGCGAGCACCTGCTCGCCCCGGGCGGGATCCCGGTCATTCAGGTGGACCGCGGCGGGCAGGTGACCTACCACGGTCCGGGGCAGGTGGTGCTCTACGTGCTGCTCGACCTGCGCCGGGCCGGCCTGGGCGTGAAGCGCCTGGTCAATCTGCTGGAGCGGGCGGTGGTGGACCTGCTGGCCGCCCGGGGCATCGGGGCGCAGGCCCGCCCGGACGCCCCGGGGGTCTACGTCGAAGGGCGCAAGATCGCCGCCCTGGGCCTTCGCGTGCGCCGCGGCTGCAGCTTCCACGGCCTGAGCCTGAACGTCGCCATGGACCTGTCCCCGTTCGCCCGCATCGACCCCTGCGGCTATGCAGGCATGGAGGTGACCCAGCTGGCGGACCTGGGGGTCGAGGCGCGGCCCGGGCAGATCGCCCGCGAGCTCACCGCGCAGGTGGCCGCCGCCTTGGGTTACACTGGCGCGCCAAGTCACAGGCCGATCACGGAGCTGCCGTAGGATGAGCGAGCCAGTCGACCATGCCGCGCCGTCGCGACGCACGCCCGAGACCCATCAGCGCGCCCACGACAAGGTCGCGCGCATCCCGGTCAAGGTACAGCCGACCGGCAGCATGCCGCGCAAGCCCCCGTGGATCAGGGCCAAGGCCCCGACCGGACCAGGTGTCGCGCGGATCAAGCGCATCCTGCGCGAGCGCCAGCTGAGCTCGGTCTGCGAAGAGGCCGCCTGCCCGAATCTCGGGGAGTGCTTCTCCCAGGGCACGGCCACGTTCATGATCATGGGCGACGTCTGCACCCGGCGCTGCCCCTTCTGCGACGTCGCCCACGGCCGTCCCCGTCCCCTGGACCCCGACGAGCCCCGCCATCTGGCGGAGGCGATCGGCGCCATGGGGCTGCGCTACGTCGTGGTCACCTCGGTGGACCGCGACGATCTGCGCGATGGCGGCGCCGCGCACTTCGCCGCCTGCATACGCGCGGTGCGCCGCGCAAACCCCGGGATCCGCATCGAGGTCCTGGTGCCGGACTTCCGCGGGCGCATGGAGCGCGCCCTGGAGGCGTTCCGGGCCGAGCCCCCGGACGTGTTCAATCACAACCTCGAGACCGTGCCGCGGCTCTACCGCCAGGCCCGGCCCGGCGCCGACTACGCCTGGTCTTTGGAGCTCCTGCGCCGCTTCAAGGCGTTGCACCCCGGTGTGCCCACCAAGTCAGGTCTGATGCTCGGCCTGGGCGAGGAGATCGCGGAGGTGGAGTCGGTGATGCGCGACCTGCGCGGGCACGGGTGCGACATGCTGACCCTGGGCCAGTATCTGCAGCCCTCGCGCGACCACCTCCCTGTGTCCAGGTTCCTGAGCCCGGATGAGTTTGCCCGGCTCGGCGAGGCAGGCGAGCGAATGGGGTTCACCAGCATCGCGAGCGCCCCCCTGGTGCGGTCGTCGTACCACGCGGACCTGCAGGCGGGCCCCGTGCTCACGGGCGGCTGACGTCGTGCCGCTGGACACCGGGGTCACCGGCGCCATCGAGAGCCTGATCCTGCCCCCGGGCGGGCTCATCCTGCTGTTCCTGCTCGGCCTGATGCTCGGGCGAACGGGACTCGGACGCCTTCTCACACTGGCGGGGCTCGCCGCCCTGTATCTGCTCAGCACGCCCTTCGTGGCCGACCGCCTGGCGGCGGGCCTCGAGGTCTATCCGGCCCTCGACCCCGCCGCCCTCGCGCAGCCCGGGCCCGAGGCGATCGTGGTTCTCGGGGCCGGGCGCTACCCGGATGCCCCGGAGTACGGCGGGGATACGGTCAACGCGCTGATGCTGGTGCGCCTTCGCTATGCCGCCTGGCTGAAGCGGCGCACCGGCCTGCCCCTGGTGGTGAGCGGCGGCCCGGCGGGCGAGGCGCGCCCCGAGGCGGTGCTCGCGAAAGAGGTCCTCGAGCAGGAGCTGCAGGTGCCGGTCGCGGCGACCGAGGACCGCAGCCGGACCACCCGGGAGAACGCGCTCTACACCCACGAGCTGCTCGAGCGCCAGGGCTACGGGCCCGTATACCTGGTCACCCATGCCTGGCACATGCGCCGGGCGGCGGCGTCCTTCGAGCGCGCCGGCGTGGAGGTCGTGCCGGCGCCGACCGGGTTCATACACACCGGAGCCGAGAGTGACGACTGGGGGGACTGGCGCGACTGGCTGCCCAGCGCTCAGGCCGCCCGCGAGAGCTACCTCTGCCTGCACGAGTACCTGGGTGCCCTCTGGTACCGGCTGACCTGAGCCTGCGTGCGGCGCGGCGCCTCAGGCGGCACCCGCCCCGTCGAGCCGCTCCATCAGGTAGCAGAGGCAGTCCTGGCGCACCACCCGGCGGTCCTTGCTCAGCATGGACGGCATCACGGGAATCCGCACCCTCAGCTCCCGGTCTTCCAGATAGAAGTAGCGCTCCGCCACGTCCTGTCCCAGTTCGTCGCGCACGTCCAGCCCCAGACCCCGATCGGTCTGCACGCAGCCCAGGCTGGTGCCTCCGGGCAGCTCCCGGAAGTTCAGATGATCGATGTCCGGCGCGAGCTGAAGGTCCACCCCCCGCTCGCCGAAGCCGAAGCTGACCTCGGGCCGGATCTTCACGACCGCAACGGTGTGGAAGAGATCGACGTCGTGGGCTGCAACGGGCTGGGCGGGGTGCTCCGACAGATGCAGGCAGGCATCCAGGTAGTCGCGGGCGTGCTCCACGCCGCGGCTTTGCCCGACCTTCCCGCACTCCAGGGTGACCGCCGGACACACCCGGGCCATGGCCATGGACTGCACCCCCCGGGGCCTCAGGAAGTAGACGACAGTACGGCTGAACATGGCAGCCAGATGCAGAAACCGCGGGTCGAGGACGTTGACGCACGCATAGTGCGGATTGAAGCCCGTGTTGTTGTGAACGTCGACGCTCGCGAACACGCCGCGCGCCTCCATGGCGTCCACCACCGATGCCATCAGACCATGCTCGGCGGTCTCCGGCAGATCGCTCCCCGGCCACACCCGGTTGTAGTCGGGCTGGTCGTCCAGGTGGCGCTGCCCGAGGGCGGCGGCGGCGACGTTGCCGATGAAGAGGCTGAGCGACCGGGGGAGGGCGAATTCCCCGGGGCCGCGCCGATAGCGCCGCAGCAGCTCCCGCGCGGCGAGCCAGCCGGTGGTCTCGTTGCCGTGGGTGAGCACGGTGACGAAGAGCGGCGGCTCGCGCCGTCCGTCGATGTGAATCAGCGTGGGGCCGCCCAGGATGGCCTCGAGCTCCGTCGGCCCGGCCTCCAGCAGGCGATCGGGGATAAGCTCCAGCTCCCGCAGCCTCATGGATCAAAGGTCCCCTTCTCAGCGCTCACAGGTTCCACTGGTGCACCGGCAGATCCGACGCCTGGCGCTCCAGATAGGCGCCCACCAGGGCCTCCATGTCGAGGCCATGGCGCTCCACATAGCGCCGCTGCCAGATGGCACCGGTGAGGCCGCGCCTCACGCGCTCCTCCACCAGGCCCAGCCAGTAGCGGCCCTCCCCCTCACCTATGCCGAGATCGGCCAGGCCGTCACGGGCAAGGGGCAGCAGCTCGTCGAGGCACAGCCGGTCCATCGCCAGGCGGGTCCCGCCGAGCCATCCCGCCCGGGCACTCAGACCGTAGCGCGCGCCATTATAGAAGTTGTGGCGCGCCGTCTCGAACGGGATTTCCCACTCGGGAGGGGAACGCCGCCGGGCCAGGGCATGCACCGCGCCGAAGTAGAAGGCCGCGTTTGCGATCGCGTCCGCCACGGTAGGTCCCGATGGGACCACCCGATGCTCGATGCGCAGGTGGGGAATATCGCCGTCGAACCCGATCAGCGGCCGGTTCCAGCGCCAGATGGTGCCGTTGTGCAGCCGCAGGTGCGCGAGCGCCTCGGGGCGCTCGTCCATGAGGTGAGGCAGCAGCAGCGGATAACGGTCGCGGTTCACCAGGAAGCACTCGATGATGTCACCCACGTAGCCGACCCCGAAGCTCACCCGCTGCGTGAGGTCCGAGCCGGCCACGGCCACCGCCTGCTCGAACAGCGGCACCCGGGTCTCGGCCCAGAGGTCGTGCCCGAACAGGAAGGGCGCGTTTGCGCTCAGTGCCACCATGGGCCCGGAGAGGATCTTGGACGCGTTGTAGTAACGCCCCGCCGCCGCGGCGTCGACCTTGAGATGGATCTGAAACGAGGTGGCCGCCGCCTCGAGCATGACGTCGTGGTGGGTGACGCGGAGCCGGTCCACACCCTGGATGTCGATCTCGATGGGCCGCCCCTTGCGCAGCCTGAGCACCTGCTCGTTCAAGGCCGCATAGCGCTGCATACGCGACATGTTCGACAGGGTGAAGTCCTCCGGCCGGGCCGTGGGCAGTATGCCGATCATGGCCAGGCGCGCGCCCATCTCCTCGGCGCCGATGGCGCAGCGAGCCCAGAGATCCCGTAGGTCCCGGTACAGACGGGTGAGCGCATCGCCTTCCAGGGACTGGGGGGCGCCGTTGAGCTCCACGTTGAAGGTCGCGAGCTCCGGGACGACCAGCGGCTCGTCGAGCCGGGCCAGGTAGGCCTCGTTGATGCTGGCCGGATGCCCCCGCCGGTCGACCAGCCAGGCCTCGAGCTCGAACCCGCCCATGGGCGGCGCGTCGCTGAGGGCTCCCCCTTCCAGCCAGCGCCGCAGCAGGTCGGTCTCCTCGCGCAGCCGACGCTCGAACTCCGCGAAGTCGTCGGGCCCGAAGTGGCTGTCCTCGATCTCCCGGCCCATTGGGGGTGGCCTCAGGCCCGTCGCGCCTCGACGGCGCGCAGCATGTCCTCCAGCTCCGCCAGCCGCCCCGGCGTCCCCACGTCCATCCAGAGGCCGGCGTGATGCTCGCCGGTCACCGCCGCCCGATCGCATGCCTGCCTGAGCAGCGGCGCGAGGGCAAAGGCGCCCTCGGAGCACCCCTCGAACAGCTCGGCGCGGTACACGCCGATACCCGAGAACGTATAGCGCGGCACACCGTGATTGAGCACCCGTCCGGCGCTCAGCGCAAAGTCGCCGCCAGGGTTGTGCGGGGGGTTGCCGACCAGTACGAGGTGAGCCAGGGAGTCCGGGGCGTTTCGCAGACGAGCCCGATCGAAATCCGTCCAGACATCCCCGTTCACGACCGCGAAGGGACCGGGGCCCAGCAGGGGCAGCGCCCGCAGGATGCCGCCGCCGGTCTCCAGGGCGGAAGATTCGCGCGAATAGGCGATCTCCACCCCCCAGCGGCGCCCATCGCCCAGAAAGGCCTCGATCTGGTCCCCGAGGTGGGCGTGATTGACCACCAGCGCGCGAAACCCCGCAACCGCGAGGGCCTCGACGTGGTGCTGGATCAGGGGCTTCCCCCTGACGGGCAGGAGGGGCTTGGGAATATGGTCGGTCAGGGGCCGCATGCGCTCGCCGCGCCCGGCCGCCAGGATCATTGCTTTCATGTTGTGCCGGGGGACTCTGGCCACCCCTTCATTCTAGTGTACTGCGTCGTAGTTAATGGCACGTTCAGCGAGTCACTGAGCGGTTAGCCGCTAGGCGCGCCCTCGCAGGGGCAGCCATTCTGCCTCAAGAGGGCGCAACAACGCGGATGGCCGCTCA
>JASFUT010000052.1:0-14031 GCA_050050175.1 Chromatiales bacterium | reverse complement strand
AGACCGCGAGAATGGGGGCGGCTTCTGCAGGCGGGAGCTCCGCGCGGATGGCGTCCATCCATGCCTGGAGCTCCGCGGGAAAGTAGTCGTACGCGATGCCCCGGCTGTGGTAGGTCCGGTAGACCCAGGGCAGGGTGTCGGCGAGCAGCCTGAAGTCCCCCAGGCGGAGCAGGCTCGCGATGAATCCCGCGTGGTGGGCGTGATTGTCCAGGATCAGGCGCAGGTCGTTGCCGCCGAGCAGCTGCGTCAGGTCTCCGCGCTCGCGGAAAGCCCGATCGACCCGGTCCAGCAGCCGGCCCCGGGCCTGCGCATAGGCGGTGGCCGGGCCCTCGGGGACGGCCGGAAGCTCCTGCAGCCGGGCGAACAGGGGATTGGAGGGCGCCGCCCGCATCAGGACCGGCTCCGGCCCCGGGCGTGCGAGCGGTCGCGGCGGGCGTTGACCGGGTGCGAAGGGCGCATGTAGAGAGCCTAGCCCAGAATCCTCCCGCGCCGGCCCGTCCGGGACGGCCCCGACCCCAGTTCAGGTTGAATTCAGGTCGTCCGCTTATCCTGCCCGCCGTCAACCCACTGGCACCGATCTCCAGCTTCCCGGAGACCTCAGCAATGACCCTCGACAGACGCCTGCGGCGGGATCTGCCCGCCGTCCTTTTCTGCTTTTTCACCGGCGTGGTCCAGGCCGCCCCCGCGTCCCTCGCGGACCTGGTCTCCAGCGCACTGCAGCGGGACCCCGAGCGGGGCGTCGCCGCGGCGATCAGCGCCGAGGGCGCAGCGGTGCGCCGCCAGGCCGACAGCCTGTTCGCCGCCGACCCCACCCTGGTGGTGCGGCACCAGACGGACCTGGCCAGCGGCTCCCCGCCCGGCCTGCGGGACAGGCTTGCCGCCGCGGCCCGCGACCGGGTCCGCGAGGCGGTGAGTCCCTTTCCCAACGGACCGCTGCTCCCGGCCGCCGGGCCCGAGGCCCCGGACGAGGGGCTGCGCGAGTGGGAGGCGGGCCTGGAGATTCCCCTGTGGCTTCCCGGACAGCGCGGCGTCCGCCGCACTCTCGCCGATCGCATGGAGCGGCAGGCGGAGCTCCGGCGGGAGGCCCGGCGGCTTGCCGTGGCGGGCGAGGTCAGGGATCGCCTGTGGGGGCTGGCCATCGCCCGCGCCGAGACCCGGCAGGCCCGCCTCGCGCTCGACAGCGCCCGGGCCCTGGAGCGGGACGTCGCCCGGAGGGTGGAGGCCGGGGAGCTGGCGCGCACGGACCTGATCCTCGCCCGCAAGGAGACGCTTCAGCGCGAGGCGGATCGGGTGACCGCGCAGGAGCGCCAGTCCCTGGCCGAGGGGATGTACCGCGCGTACACGGGCGCGGAAGACCTCCCGGACGATTACTCCGAGACCGAGCGCTCGGGGGCCTCCCTTCCGGAGGACCACGCCGGTCTGGGTCTGGCCCGGGCCCTCGCCGGCCGCGCCCGGGCCGAGCGGGATCGCGTCCGCTCGGAGCGCCGGGACCCGCCCGTCCTGCTGGTCGGCGCGCGCGCCGAGCGCGACGCGGCGGGCAACGACTACCAGCGCTCGGTCGGTGTCCAGCTCAGCCTGCCGCTGGGCCTCGCCGGCCAGTCCGCGCCGCAGGAGGCCGCGGCCGAGCGCGCGCTCACCGAGGCGTCAGCCGAGCTGGAGGGCACCCGTCGGGAGCTTGAGGCGGCGCTGCATGCGTCCCTGGTCGGAAAGCGCGAGGCCCGTCGCGCGCTGGAGGTGCGCGAACGCCAGGCCGGTCTCGCCGGGGAGGGCCTGCGCCTCGCCCGGCGGGCCTTCGAGCTCGGCGAGGGCGACCTGTTCACCCTGCTGCGCGCCCGCGAGCAGTCCATCGCCGCCGAGCGCGCCCTCGAGGTCGGCCGACTGGAGCTCGGCCAGGCCATCGCACGCCACAACCAAGCCCTGGGAGTCGTACCGCAATGAAGCCTCTTGTCCTTGCCTTTCTCGCGCTCGCTGTCGTGGTGCCCGTCCATGGCGCCGAGCTCATCGCACTGACCCCGGAGCAGCGCGACGCCCTCGGCATCCGGTTCGAGCCGCTGGAGCCGGCCGGGAGTGTGGCCGGGAAGGGCTATCCCGCAGAGGTGGTGGTCCCCAACGACCGCCTCCGCGTAGTGAGCGCCCCCACGCAGGGGGTGGTGCAGAGCCTGCACGTCGCCGAGGGCGAGCATGTGGACGCGGACCAGCCCCTGGCCACCCTCAACAGCCCCGACCTGATCGCCCGGCAGCGCGATCTGCTGGAGGCCCGGACCCGGCACGACCTGGCCGCGGCCAACTACCGACGCGACCGGCAGCTGCACGAGGAGGGCATCATCGCCGAGCGGCGCCTGCTCGAGTCGCGGGCCGCCTACCAGGAGACCCGGGCCACCCTCGCCCAGCGGCGCCAGGTCCTGGAGCTGGCCGGCATGGACCCCGAGGACATCGATGCGCTCGAGCGCAGCGGCGAGCTGAGCCCGGCGCTGGTCGTGCGCGCACCCCTGGCGGGCGTGGTGCTCGAGCAGATGGCCACCGCCGGCCAGCGCCTGGCCGCGGCCGAGCCGATATACCGCATCGGCGACCTCTCGGTCCTGTGGGTGGAGGTGCACGTGCCCCTGGACGAGCTGGGCGATGCCCGCCCCGGCGACCGCCTGACCCTGCCGCAGGAGTCGGTCTCGGGCCGGGTGATCACCGTCGGGCGCATGGTCCACGGCGCGGACCAGGGTGTGCTCGTGCGCGCCGCCGTGGCCGAGGACACCGCGCGTCTGCGGCCCGGTCAGTTCGTCCAGGCGCGGGTAGAGAGCGCCGCCGCGGACCAGCGGCTCCGCGCGCCCGTCGGCTCGGTGGTGCGCAGCGGCGGCCGCGCGTTCGTGTTCGTGGAGACCGGGGCGGGGCTCGCCGCCACACCGGTCGACATCGTCGCCCAGGGACCGGACGGGACCGTCATACAGGGGGACCTGGAGCCCGGCAGCCGCGTGGTCGCCGAGGGCACGGCCGCCGTCAAGGCGGTGTGGCTGGGAGGTGGTGAGTGATGCTGTCCCGGATCATTCAGTTCGCGCTAACCCAGCGGCTGCTCATGCTGCTGGTGGTGGCGGTCCTCGCCGGGGGCGGGTGGTACGCCTTCAAGGCGACGCCCATCGACGCCTTTCCGGACGTCTCCACCACACAGGTGAAGATCGTTATCAAGGCCCCGGGCATGACGCCGGAAGAGGTGGAGACCCGGATCACCGCCCCGGTGGAGGTGGAGATGCTGGGCATCCCCCGCCAGTCCATGCTGCGCTCCGTCGCCAAGTACGCCCTGACCGACATCACGGTGGACTTCGAGGAGGGCACCGACATCTACTGGGCGCGCCAGCAGGTGGCCGAGCGTCTCAACGGGGTCTGGCCGGATCTGCCGCCGGACGCCTCGGGAGGCATGGCACCCATGACCACCCCCCTGGGGGAGATGTTCATGTTCACCATCGAGGGCGGCGACCTGAGCCTGGCCGAGCGTCGAGACCTCCTCGACTGGGTGATCCGACCGGCCCTGCGCTCGGTGCCCGGCGTGGCGGACGTCAATGCCCTGGGCGGGCACGTGCGCACCTTCGAGGTGGTTCCGGACAACGACCGTCTGGCCTCGCGCGGGCTGAGCCAGGCGGACCTGCGCTCGGCCCTGGAGCTCAACAACCGCAACGATGGCGCCGGCCGCCTCGCCGATGGCGAGGAGGTGCTGCTGGTGCGCACCGAGGGGGCGATCGAGTCGCTCGACGACCTGGCCTCGGTGGTCGTCAAGCCCGACCCCGTGGAGCCGGTGCGCGTGGGCGATGTGGCCGAGGTTCGAATCGGGGCGCTCACCCGCTACGGCGCGGTGACCCGTGACGGCGAGGGCGAGGTGGTCGAAGGGCTTGTCCTGGGCCTGCGCGGCGCCAATGCCCGGGACCTGGTCGAGGGCGTGCGCGCGAAGCTCGGCGACCTGGAGGCGGCGCTCCCGGAAGGGGTGGCGATCAACGTGTTCTACGACCGGGGCGACCTGGTGGAGAAGGCGGTGAGCACCGTCTCCGGAGCGCTGTTCGAGGCCATCGTCCTGGTGCTCATCCTGCTGGTGCTCTTCCTGGGCGACCTGCGGGCCGCGCTCACCGTGGCCCTGGTGCTGCCGCTGGCGGCGCTGGCCACCTTCATCCTGATGCACCAGTTCGGCATGTCCGCCAACCTGATGTCCCTCGGGGGGCTGGCCATCGCCATCGGCATGCTGGTGGACGCGGCCGTGGTGGTGGTGGAGAACGTGGTGACTCATCTGGGACGCCATGACGGGGGAGGGCGCCTGCCCCGGCTGCACCTCATTTATCGCGCCACCCGCGAGGTGGCCGTCCCGGTGACCTCCGGGATCCTGATCATCGTCATCGTCTTCCTGCCCGTGCTGACGCTCCAGGGGCTGGAGGGCAAGCTGTTCGTTCCCGTGGCCCTGACCATCGTGTTCGCCCTGAGCGGGTCCCTGGTCCTGTCTCTGACCGTGATCCCCGTGCTCTCGTCCTTCCTGCTGGGCGGGGCGAGCCACGGCGAGCCCTGGCTGGTGCGGCGTCTGGTGCGCGGCTACATGCCCGTGCTCCACTGGTCCCTGGAGCACGGCCGGCTCGTGATCGCCGGCGCGCTGGGTCTGCTGCTGCTGGCCGGGCTGCTCTACACCCAGGTGGGCAAGACCTTCATGCCGACCATGGACGAGGGCGACCTGATCGTGCAGCTGGAGAAGCTCCCGTCGATCAACCTGGAGCAGTCCCTGCGGATCGACCGGCAGGTGCAGCGCGCCATCCTGGACGGGGTCCCCGAGGTCAGCGGCGTGGTGGCCCGGACCGGGTCCGACGAGCTCGGCCTCGACCCCATGGGCCTGAATCAGACCGACAGCTTTATGGTGCTCCGGCCCCGGGAGGAGTGGACGGTGCCGGACAAGGCGGCGCTGGTCGAGTCGATACGGGGGGTCCTGGAGCGCTTCCCGGGCCTCGGCTACGCCTTCACCCAGCCCATCGAGATGCGGGTCTCGGAGATGCTCACGGGCGTGCGGGGCGACCTCGCGGTCAAGATCTTCGGCAGCGACCAGGACGCACTCAATCGAATCGCCGATGAGGTGGTGGCGGTGATCTCCGGCATCGACGGTGCCGAGGACGTGTTCACCCCGCGGAACGCGGGCGCCCAGTATCTGCGCCTGAAGGTCGACCGCCTCGCCGCCGGCCGCCTCGGGCTGGACGTGGCCGCGCTGGAGGCCATGCTCCGTGCCCAGGTGGAGGGCATGCGCCTGGGGACCGTGTACGAGGGCATCCGGCGGGTGCCGCTGGTGGTCCGCGGTCCCGGCGCCCTGCGCCGCTCCGCCGCCCTCCTCGAATCCCTGCAGGTCACCCTGCCCGACGGTGGCTCGGTCCCGCTCACCAATCTCGTCTCGGTCGAGCGGGTGGAGGGGCCGGTGGCGATCAACCGGGAGCTCGGCAACCGGATGTCGGTGGTCGTCGCCAACGTGGCGGGCCGGGACCTGGTGGGATTCGTCGAGGAGGCCAGGGAGCGGGTGGCCGCCCAGGTGGATCTCCCGGCCGGCTACTTCCTGGAGTGGGGCGGGCAGTTCGAGAACCAGCAGCGGGCAGCCCGGCGCCTGTCGATCGTGGTGCCGGTGGCCATCGGCCTGATCTTCCTGATCCTGTTCTCGACCTTCCGCTCGGTGCGCCAGGCCACCCTGGTCCTGACCAATATCCCCTTTGCCCTGATCGGGGGCGTGGTCGCCCTGTGGGTCACGGGCGAGTACCTGTCGGTGCCGGCCTCCGTGGGCTTCATCGCGCTGCTCGGCATCGCGGTGCTCAACGGGGTGGTGATGCTGACCTACTTCAATCAGCTGCACGCGCTGGGCCGCCCGCTGGACGAGGTCGTGGTGGAGGGCGCGAGGCGCCGGTTTCGCCCCGTGCTCATGACCGCCAGCATCGCCGCCTTCGGCCTGGTGCCCCTGCTGTTCGCCACGGGGCCCGGCTCGGAGATCCAGCGGCCCCTGGCCATCGTGGTGATCGGAGGGCTGATCTCCTCGACCCTGCTCACCCTGGTGCTGCTGCCTATCCTCTACCGCCGCTTCGGACTGGAGAGCCGTCATGCCTGAGACCGGACAGAGCCTTCTCACCCTGGTGATCGCCCCGGAGATCGAGGACCCGCTGGTGGACTGGCTGCTCGACCGGGACGACGTCCCGGGCTTCTCCAGCCACCCGATCAACGGCCACGGGGCCTCCGAGCACGCCATGAGCCTCGGCGAGCAGGTGGCGGGCCGGCGCCGGCAGGTGATGTTCCATCTCCATCTGGACACCGACGTCGCCCGGAGCCTGGTGGGCGCCCTCAGGCAGGCGTTCGCGGGCAGCGGCCTGCACTTCTGGATCACGCCTCTGCTGCAGGCGGGACACATCGAGTGAGGCCGGCCATTACCCTGCGCGCGGCGCTGGGATGATCCGCCACCCGGGCGGTTGAACGGCTCAGGACCTGCGATAATGGAGAGTAGAGGCATCTCCGGCCCGATGGCGGGCCGCGGAGGTATGGCCTATGAAGCACCCGCTGGGCGGCGGGGCCTTCCGATTCCTGGTGCTGGCGGCGGCGATCATCGGGGTCGCAGGGCCCGCGCCACAGGCTCAGGCCGGCGACGTGGCATCCGGTTCCGGCGACGGCATGGCCCGTTCGGTGTCGGCGCCAGGCCCGGTCGACGGGCGCTGCGAGCGGCAGCGCGCGATCTCCGATGCCCTCGCCGCGCTGATGGTGGAGGCGGACCCGAGCGCGGATGACGCCTTCTGGGTCTACGCGGCCCAGGGATTGTCGCCGGTCTGGCACCGCGGGGGCCGGCCCACCGAGGCCGCCTGGCGGCTGATCGAGGCCCTGGTCAGGGCGGATCGGCACGGCCTGGACCCGGGTGCCTATCTTCCCCTCGACTGGTGGCTGGAGATCGGTCGCGCCGAGCAGGGCCTGCTCACTCCGGAGCGGACCGCGGCCCTGGACCTTCGCCTGACCCGGGGATTTCTCGCCTATGCCGCGGACATGGTCAGCGGCCCCGGGGCCGTCCTTCAGGGACTCAAGGGCTGGCATCTCAGCGTACGGAAGGTGGATGCCGTGTCGCTGCTCGCAGAGGCCATCTCCGCGGGCGATGCGTCTGCCGCCCTCGCCGCCCTGACGCCCCGGCATCGCCAGTACGGGCGTCTCCAGGATGCGCTCGAGCGCTACCGGGACCTGGAGGCCCAGGGGGGCTGGGAGCCCGTGCCCGACGGGCCGATCCTGCGAAAGGGCGATTCGGGCGATGCGGTGCGGGCCGTGGTCGGCCGTCTGCTGAAGACGGGGGAGCTCCCGCCGGCCGAGGCGCGAGGCGCGGCCGCCACGGGCCTGTTCGACAGGCGCGTGGAAGAGGCCGTGCGCCGGTTCCAGGATCGGCATGGGCTGAAGGAGGACGGGCTGGTCGGACCGGACACCCGGCGGGCCATGAACGTCTCGGCCTCGGAGCGCGTCGAGCAGATCGAGCTGCAGCTGGCGCGCTGGCGGCTGCTTCCGGATCTGGAAGACCGGTACCTGATGGTGAACATCCCGGAGTTCCGGCTGCGTGTGTTCGAAGGCGACGAGGTGACCCTCGCCATGCGCGTGATCGTCGGCAAGGAGCGTCAGCCCACGCCGGTATTCGCCGACAGCATGGAGTATGTCGTCTTCGACCCCTACTGGAACGTGCCCCGCAGCATTGCCGTGCGGGAGATCCTTCCGAAGCTGCGGGAGGATCCGGGGTACCTGGCGAGTCAGAACATGGAGGTCCTGGTGGGGAACCACGTGGTCGACCCGGATCTCATCGACTGGAACAGCCTGTCCTGGGGGGACTTCCCCCCGTACCGTCTGCGCCAGCGCCCGGGTCCGGACAACGCCCTGGGGCTGGTGAAGTTTCTGCTGCCCAACCACCATGCGGTCTATCTCCACGATACCCCGGCGCATTACCTCTTCGAGCGTGCCAAGCGCGGCTTCAGCCACGGCTGCATCCGCCTGGAGCGGCCCGCGGACCTGGTGGAGTACCTGCTGGGGCCCAGGCCCGAGGGGCCGCAGAGTCCGGTCGAGGGGCCCCTCGGCACGCGGGGGCCCCGCTGGGTGGTGCTGCGCGAGCCCCTGCCGGTCTACATCGTCTACTTCACCGTCTACGTCGAGGACGATGGCGAGGTGCGGTTCCTGGATGACCTCTACGGGTACGACTCGCGGATGTACGCCCGTCTGGGGGCGAAGCCGTCGGTGTGACAAAGCGGTAGACAGTAGACGGTAGACAGTAGACAGGGGTGGGCTTCGGTTGTCTTCGCAGCGCCGGACCGGCTCCGGGAGCGCCTGTGGGAGCCGCCGTTCTGTAGGGAGTAGACGGTAGGAGGGGGGCGGGCTTCGGTCGCCTTGGACGCCCTGGACCGGCTCCGGCAACGGCTGTGAGACCCGCCGTTCAGGCGGCGAATGAGGCGCCGAGCGGAGGCTGCGCGGCCTGGAAACGCCCACGGAGCAGGAAGCGCCGCAGGAGCGCTCGCTGAGCGCGAGCCGTTCGCGGCTGGCAGCCGCTCCTACCAAGAGCCCGGGCTCGTGTCCTGTCGGAGCCGTCCTTCAGACGGCGAACAGAAATCCTGGCGGGAGCTTCGCGGCCTGACGAGCCCGCCGGCCCCGAAGGCGTGAGGCGCAGGGATGCGTCGAGCAACGGCCGCTTCCACAGGACGCCGGCCGAAGCTCCTTCGAGGGCCGCCGTCCGCAAGTGCCGTTCAGGGCTGCCGTGCTTGTGGGGCCGCCCTTGATTCGGGTCAAGGCCGCTCCCGTGAGATCCGCTTGAATGGGATCACACGGGAGGCAACCATGGCACGCATTCGGATCGAAGAGCCCGCCCGGGCGCGCGCCCGCGGGCTGGCACCTTTCGCACTGGGGTTTCGGCCTTTCTTCCTGCTGGCCGGCTGGGGGGCGGTGGGGCTCATGGCCCTCTGGCTCTGGCGTTGGGAGACCGGGGCGTTGGCCGGGGGCTACTACGGGGCGATCGGCTGGCACGCCCACGAGATGCTGTTCGGCTACACGGTCGCCGTTATCGCGGGCTTCCTGCTCACGGCCGCACGCAACTGGACCGGCCAGCCGACCGCGACCGGGGGTGCGCTCGCGGCCCTTGCCGTCCTGTGGCTGGCGGGGCGCCTGGCGCCGCTGGTGCCGGGTCTCCCCGGGCCCGCGGTGGCGGTGGCCGATCTGGCCTTCCTGCCGGCCCTGGGCGCGGCCCTCGCGGGGCCGCTGTGGCGGGGCCGCAGCCGGGTCAACCGGGTGTTCGTGGTCTTCATCGCCGCGATGACGGCCGCCGATCTGCTGGTGCACTTGGACGGCCTCGGTCTGACCACTGGGACCGCAGCGGCGGGTCGGCAGCTCATGGTCGACGTCGTGCTCCTGCTGATCCTGGTGGTCGGCGGCCGGGTCATGCCCTTCTTTACCGAGCGGGCCGTCGCCGGGGCCGCTCCGCGCAGCCGGCCGCTGGTCGACAGGACCGGATTCGCCCTCATGGGCGCCCTGCTGCTGGCTGAGCTGATGCGGCCCGGCGGGGTGGCGGCGGGCGGCCTCGCCCTGGCGCTGGCGCTCATCCAGGCGGTACGGGTCGCCGGCTGGCATCACCCCGGCGTTTGGCGCATCCCGATCCTCTGGGTGCTGTACACCGGCTACGCCTGGCTGGTGGTCGGATTCGCGCTGCGCGGTCTCGCGGCCTTCGGGCTGCTGCCCGCCACGTTGGCCCTGCACGCCCTGACGGCGGGCGGCATCGGTGTGCTCACCCTGGGAATGATGGCCCGGGTCGCCCTGGGTCACACGGGGCGCGAGATGCGCGCGCCCCGACTCGTCGGCGTCGGCTTCGGCCTTCTCAACCTGGGCGCCCTGTTCCGGGTGGCCGCGCCCCTCGCCTGGCCGGGCGCCTATGGGGTATGGGTCCTGACCGCCGGGGGGCTCTGGATCGCCGCCTTCCTTGCGTTCGCGATGGTCTACACACCCGTCCTGGTCCGCCCGAGGGTCGACGGCGCGCCGGGGTGACCGGGGTGCGCTCGCGCCGGCGTCAGGCGCCCCCGCGCTCGAAAGCGAACCCCTTCTCCCTGAACAGTGTCAGGCACGCATCCACCGCGTCCGGGTCGAAGAGGATGCCGCGCTGACGGCTGATCTCATCCAGGGCGGGCTCCAGACCAAGGGCCGGCCGGTAGGGGCGGTGAGAGCTGATGGCCTCCACTACGTCGGCCACCGCCATGATGCGCGCCTCGGGGGCGATCGCCTCTCCCGCGAGACCGAGGGGATAGCCGCTGCCGTCCAGGCGCTCGTGGTGCTGGCCGACCATGTCCGCCACCGGCCAGGGGAAGTCCACCCCGGCGATGATCTCTCGGCCGATCTGGGCGTGGGTCTTGATCAGCTCGTACTCCATCTCCGTGAGCCGCCCGGGCCGGGCCAGGATCTCGGCCGGGACGTAGATCTTGCCGATGTCGTGGATGAGCCCGCCCGTGTGAATGCCCACGATCTGGTCCTCGTCGAGCCCCAGCTCCCGCCCGATGGCCGCCGCCAGCTCCGCCACCCGCCGCTGATGGCCTGCGGTGTAGGGGTCGCGCTTCTCGACCGTCAGGCTCACCGCCTCGATGGTCTGCATCAGCACCGCCTGGAGGTGCCTCGCGCCGGCGAGGCGCTCCTCCTCCAGCCTGTGGCGCTCCGAGAGGTCGAGAAGGGTCAGCAGGTGGGCCGGCTGCCCGCCCCAGTGGGTGTTCACGTTGCGCAGCTCCGCGGGGACCCGGGTGCCGTCCGGACGAACGATCTCGATCTCGTTGGGGTGCTCCCCCGGGGGCACCGCAAAGGGCTGTCCCAGAAGGGCGGTCGTCTCCCGGCCGAGGAGGTGGGCCGCGGCCGGGTTGGCAAAGCGCACCCTGCCCTCGAGGTCGGTGACCAGGATGGCGTCCGCGTTCTTCTCGATGATGGTCGAGAGCCTCTGCTCGCTCGCCTCGAGCGCCTGCACGGCCGCCTCGCGGCTCGCGCGCTCGCGCAATGCGCGGATGCCGAAGGCGAGGTCGTAGGACATCTCGACGAGAAGAGCCTGCTCTTCCGGCGCGAAGGCCTCCGGCTCCGTGGCGAAGATGGTGAGGTTGCCGATGGTCTGGTCCTCGAGATTGAGCGGCAGGGCGATGCAGGAGCCGAAGCCCTGCTCCCGGGCGGCCGCACTCCAGGGGGCATAGCCCTGGTCCCGGGAGAGGTCGTGCGAAATCACCGGCTCTCCCGTCCGGATCGCCGTTCCGGTGGGGCCCTCGCCCAACGGGTCTTCGCCCCAGCCCACCTGCATACCCTGCATGTAGCCGATCCCGGCGCCGGCGGCGGCCACGGTGCGCACCCGCTGCTCGGGACCCGGCTCGCGGTAGCCCACCCAGGCGAGCGGATACCCCCCGGCGTCCGTGATCACCCGGCAGATCTCCTCGACGAGGCCCTGCTCGCTGCGGGCGTAGACCAGCGCGGTGTTGCACTCGCTCAGCACGGTCAGGGCCCGGTTCTTCCGTGCCAGGGCGGCCTCTGCCTGCACGCGCTCCGTCGTGTCGAGGAACAGGGTGGCGAACTGCCCGGCACGTGGGCGGTAGGCCTGGACATTGAAGTGGCGGTCGAGCGCCCGGGAGTAGCGCTCGAAGGCGATTGCCTCTCCGGTGCGGACCACCTCGGCGTAGCGCTCGATCCAGTCCGGCTCGGTGTCGGGGAGGATTTCGAGCACGGTGCGGCCGACCACCGCATCGGCGGACAGACCGGTCATGCGCTCGAACGCCGGGTTCACCTCGAGGAAACGGTAGTCCCGAGCCTTGCCCTCCGCGTCCAGGATGATCTCGTGCAGCGCGAACGCGTCGAGCATCTGGCGGAAGAGGGCGGTGTAACGCTCCTCGCTCGCCCTCAGCGCAGCCTCGGCCTGCCTGTGCTCGGTGATGTCGTGGTCGATGCCGGTCAGGCGGACCGGCCGACCCGCCTCGTCGCGCTGTGCACGCCCGTGGGAGTGGATCCAGCGCAGGCTGCCGTCGCGATGGCGGACCGGGTACTGGATGTCGACGTGCCCGGTCCTGCCCTCGAGGTGCGCGCGCACGGCCTGCTCGACGCGCTCCCGGTGGGCGGGCGGTATGCGGGAGAACCACGCGCTGCGGGAGCTGGGCAGCTCGTCCGGGCTGAAGCCGATGATCGCCTTGTGACGATCGGAGAGGTGGATCGCGTCCGGCGGGGCCGGGTCCCCCGGATCGAGCTCGACGTCCCAGAGGGCGGCGTCGGAGGCCTCCACCGCCAGGTTGAGCCGCGCCTGGCTGTGCCGCAGGGCCTCGGCGCCTTCACGTTGCTCCGTGACGTCGCTGAGCACGCACTGATAGCGCAGGACGCTGCCATTCGCGTCGCGTATCGGCTGGGTTACGTCGTTCACCCAGCGCACCCGCCCCTCACCGTCCAGGATGCGGTACTCCGTTCGGAAGGAGCCCTCGCTGCCCCGTGCATGCTCCACCTTCTTCGTGCTCACGCGCTCGCGGTCGTCCGGATGAATCAGGTCCGTGAGCGACAGGCGTCCGGAGAGGAAGTCGTCGGCGGCATAACCCAGCCGGTGCACGTTGCTCGTGACCAGCCCCACCCGCCAGGCGTCGTCGCCCTGGGTCTCGAACAGGACCGTGGGGCTGTTCTCGACGACCCTTTGCACCTGCTGGAGCGCCTGGACGGCTCGATGGCGCTCCAGCCAGAGGCCTATGGTCTCGGCGACGCCCCGGAGCAGCGCGGGCTCCTCGGGCTTCAGGAAGGGCGCTGTCTCGCGGTAGCAGACGCGCACCCGGCCGACCCCCTCGCCGTCCGCCCGGATGGACGCATCGAGGCAATGGGCCAGGTCCGGCGCGTATCCGTCCCCGGCGTAGAGGGCCCCATCCACCTCCACGGCGGCCACGGCAAGCCCCGGAGACTGCATGGCCGGCGGGAGGAGCTGCACCGCGCGCCGGGCGAGCTCAGGCAGGGTCGTGCTCGTCTGGGCGGCGCGGGCGATGCCGTAGAGGCAGGTCTGCTCCTTGATGCGCTCGCCCAGGAGTTGCTCCGCGCGGGTGTGCCCGGTGACGTCGGTCAATGCGCCGACCAGCCGCTT
This sequence comes from Chromatiales bacterium, assembly GCA_050050175.1. Taxonomy (GTDB): domain Bacteria; phylum Pseudomonadota; class Gammaproteobacteria; order Chromatiales; family Chromatiaceae; genus CAVQCX01. The sequence goes on along the minus strand of JASFUT010000052.1, from coordinate 935 downwards.
CACGGCTCCGTCCGCGCTGCGCTCCGCGACGACGCGTCCCTCGAGCCAGAGGACGTCGCCGCCGGCGTGGCGGAACCGGAAGCGGTGTACGGCAGCGCCGGGTCCGGACATCGCCTCCTCGACAGCGTTCATTACGCCCGGGGTGTCCTCCGGCTCGATCTGGCGTCGCCAAAGCTCCGGATCGCTGACGAAGGCCTCCGGTGTCCAGCCCAGGACCTGCGCGCTGGCCGGGCTGACGAAGCTCGGCGCCAGATCGGGCAGCTCGAGCACGAACAGGACGTCCGGGACGATCGCGACGAGCTGCCCCAGCCGCTGCTCGGCGCTGATGTCCTCGAGCACGTGAACGGAGTGTTGGAAGCCGCCGTCCGGGCTGCGGACGGGCAGGGCGCGGGAGCGGAGAGTCTCCCCGGAATCCAGCGTGAACTCGTCCGTCGGGCGGTGCGCAACGGACGGATCGCTCATGGCCCGGGCACAGGCGGGCAGCGGTCCCTCCCGGCGGGGGAAGACCTCCCAGTAGGGGCGCCCGATCAGCGATTCCAGGGGAAGCCCCGCCCGGGCCGCGTAGGCCGGATTGGCCGCCAGGATGCGACATTCGGCGTCGTGCACGAATACCGGGTCGGCGATGTCCTGCAGCAGGAGCGCCCACTCCGCCGCGGATCCGGCAGCGGCGAGCTCCGGTTGATCCTTGTCGCGACGCATGCCTGTGGGTCCCCCCGCCCCCGTGGTACACCACCGGGCCCCAGGCCCGGCGCGACGCGACTCCGATGCCTGCCTCTTTCCGCGCGCCTTCCCCAAGCTTAGGAGACCGCGGCGGGGCCGGCCAGCGAGCGGTGCACCGCGGACGGGCCCGCCCCGGCTCTGGGTGGCCTCCACGCCGACGGTGGCCGGTCCCCTGCGCGTTGCCGGACCTCTTCCCGGGGTGCGGCAGAGAGCGG
>JASFUT010000051.1:0-14216 GCA_050050175.1 Chromatiales bacterium | reverse complement strand
CGCACCGACGGCCAGGCGGTCAGTATGGCCTGCACCACCGTCGCCAGGGGGATGGCGAAGAAGACCCCCCAGAATCCCCAGAAGCCCCCGAACACCAGGATGGCAACGATGATCGCGACCGGATGGAGGTTGACGACTTCGGAGAACAGCAGGGGCACCAGCACGTTGCCGTCCACCGCCTGGATGACGAAGTAGACGACGGCAAGCCAGACGAACTCCGCTCCCCAGCCCCACTGGAACCAGGCGATCACCAGTATCGGGATGGTCACGACCGCCGCGCCGATGAAGGGGATGATGACCGAAAGGCCCACCAGAACCCCGAGCAGCATCGCATAGTCCAGGCCGAAGAGCTGGAAGGCGAAGAAGCTAACCGAGCCCACGATCAGGATCTCCCAGAACTTGCCGCGCACGTAGTTGCCGAGCTGGCGGTCGACGTCGGTCCAGACATCCTGGGCCAGGCCGCGGTCCTCCGGCAGAAACTGCACGATCCAGTCCAGAATCGGGTTCTTGTCCTTGAGGAAGAAGAAGACCAGCATGGGCATCAGGATCAGATACACCAGCAGGGTGATGATCCCCACCACGGAGGAGATGGAGATGGACACCACCTGCTGCCCGAAGGCCAGGATCTCCTGCCGGATGCGTCCGATCAGCTCCTGGATCTGGGCCGGTGAGACGACGTCCGGGTAGCGCTCGGGCAGCTGCATCAGCCCGCGCTGCCCCTCTGAGATCATGTTGGGCACCTGCTGGAAGAACTGGGTCACCTGCCGGGACAGAAGCGGCAGCAGACCGAACAGGATCAGGGCGAGAAAGAGCAGGAAGACCACGAACACCACGCCCACCGCCACCAGGCGGGGCACCCCGCGGCGCTCGAGGAGGGCAACAAGCCCCTCCAGCAGGTAGGCAATGACGATGCTGGCCAGCACCGGGGCCAGCATGTGGCCCATGGTGAGCACCACCACGAGCCCCGACAGCAGGAGCACCGCGAGGAGCACCACCTGCGGATCGGAGAAATGGCGCCTGAACCAGTCGGCCAGAAGCTGCATGGATCACCGGACTCCGGACCTGGCTCAGTCCTGGGACTGCGACAGGTAAGTCTCGTAACGCCCGGCGAAGAGGTCCTCCAGCTCGTCGATGACCTCCGGGGCGGGGCGACCCTGCATCACGTGGGCCGCCATGAGCGAGGACGTCTCGTTGAGCATGGTACCGCGGTCGAGCATGAAGTAGGTCTCCGACAGCCGGCGGATCGCGGCGATCACCGATTCCTCTTCCGGCCGGGGAATGGCTTTGGGCTCGGACGGCGCCTCGTCCGGGATCGGCTCGGGGCTCCGGCGCGCGACGAGGAACTCCGCGAACGCCAGGAGGGCCTCGCGATCGGCGGCGCTCAGGGCGCCGAACAGCTTGAGCAGCCTGCGTTGCTCCGGCGGCAGGCCGTGCGCGAGATCGAGCAACTCAGGCCACCTCGTCGGCGTCGTGGGACTTGCAGTAGGCGCGGGCGAAGTCCAGAAGCTCCTCCATCACCCGAAGCCTGAACTTCTGCTTCTGGTGGACGAACGAGAACGGCCGCTGCAGCGGTGGCTCCAGCCTGACGGCGACCAGCGAGCCCAGCTTCAGCTCCTTCTGGACCGTCGCCCGGGACACGACCGAGACGCCCATCCCCGCCTCCACGGCGCCCTTCACCGCCTCAGGGCTTCCCAGCTCCATCGAGATGTTGAGAGCCTCGTTGCATCCCTGCACCTTGCCCAGGTATTCGCTGATCACCTCGCGCGTGCCCGAGCCTTCCTCACGGCAGATGAACGGATACTCCACAAGCTCCTGGAGCGCCAGGGAGCTGCGGCTCGCCATGGGGTGACGGGGCGGCAGGATCGCCACCAGCTGATCCATGCGGCACACCTCCACGACCAGGTTCTTGTTGGAGACGGGCGCCTCGACGACGCCGAGATCGATCGCGTTGCTCTCCACCATCGAGACGATCCCGTCGGTGTTGGAGACCTTCAGATGGATCTCCACATCGGGATACTTGGCCTTGAAGTCTCCCAGCAGGGTCGGAAGCATGTACTCGGCGATGGTGGTGCTGGCGCCTATGGTCAGCGCCCCGCGGATCTCCCCCGTCATCTCGCGGATGGCATTCTCCATCTCCTGATAGAGCTCGAAGATCCGGTCGGCGTACTCGTACGCACGCGAGCCCGCCTCCGTGAGGCTGATGCGGTTGTGGGTCCGGTCGAACAGACGGGTGTTGAAATGCTCCTCGAGCTGGCGTACCTGGAAGGTCACCGCGGGCTGGGTCATGTGCAGGGTCTCGGCCGCCTTGGTGAAGCTCAGCAACCGGGCCACGGTATGGAACACCTGGAGTCTGCGATCGGCCATCGCTCTCGCCCCCGCATGGGGAGGGATAAAAATCCTTTATATGATACCTCAGGCCGGGGGCACACCCAACTCCGAGGAGGGGTACCCGAGCGCGGCCCGCCGCTCCCGCAGGGCGGGCCATACGGCGCGGCATCGGACCACAGGGGATAACGTCGGGGTGTCAGGGTCTGGAGGCCGGGGCCGCCCCCAAGGAGGCGGCCCCGGCTGCGCACCGGCGCTGGCGCGGCCGGTGGACGGGGGATCAGAAGTTGAAGCCGCCCCGCGACGTCGTCTCCTTCACTTCCTTGCCCGCGGCCTGGGTGAGGGCGTCCTGGATCTCCTTCGGGCTCGACATGATCTGCATGAAGCTGTTCTCCCCGAACATCTTCTGGTCGGGGAAGGAGATTGCGATGCGGAACCGCGGCGCCAGGGCCTGCACCGTGCCGTCCCGCACGACCATCTCGTACGGGAGGTGTGCTGCCGACTTCAGCTCGTCGACGTCAATGATGGACATGACCTTCGCGTCGGCGCTGTAGCCCTCGCTCATGGCGACCCCGAACACGGTCACCGCGCCGTTGGTCGAGTCGATGCGGTACACGGGGGCGACGCCTCCCGCACGGGCGTCGAGAGCTTTCTCGATCGCCCTGATCGCCTCGCGCTGGTCGTCGTATTTCGCCAGGGTCAGCGGCTCGTCGAAATACTCCATTCCGAAGGCGTAGTGGTAACGACGCAGCTTGGAGGGACTGAGTCCCTTCGCGCCGAACCCCTTCTCGTACCCCAGGGCGCGCTTGAGCCGGTCGGCCACCGGAGTCACGTCGGCGTCCACGCGGTAGGCATTGGCCAGGTAGACGGGATTGGCGTAGGCGACCTGCACCTTATCGCCATCACGAACGATAGACACCCGCTCGCCGGCCATGTACGCCCCGCCCTCTTCCTGCCCGGCGAGTCTGCGCAGAAAGTCGTCGGTTACCACGATCACGTGCGCATTCTCGTAGGGCGAGTACTCTCCCGCAATCTGAAAGCCTTCCGATTGGAGGACGTTGCGCACCTCCGAGATGGTGTTCGTGAAATCGCCCTTCGTATAAGATCCAAGCAAGAAGGGCTTGAGATCTTCCGCGGCCGCGCCGGCCGCGGCCCCGATCCACAGGACGACCGCCGTCGCCCAGAGAATTGCCGTGCGTCGAACCTTTCTCATCACCCACCTCTGCGAGTTGTTATATTCAGCACACTCCGCTTCTCTGCGATCGAGACCCCGGGACTCCAGCGAAGCGTCTCTCTCGCACCCATCCTCAACAATATTATATGATTGTGCTGATTTCGCCAGCGCCGGCCCTATCGGGCGGGCAACCGGTGCGGCCGTCTCAGCGGCGGGCCGGGAAGGGAGTCCCGCAGAGAGCTGATTACACATGCCTGCTCCCGGGAGAGCCCTTCGATGTCCACCGCATGCATCGTCCGACTCACGCGCCTGGCCTGCGCCGCTGGAGTCTGCGCGAGCGCCATAACCCTCTGGAGCCCCACCGCCCGGAGCGCAGGGTTCTTCCTCGTCGAGCAGAGCGTGAGCTCCATGGGGGTGGCCTACGCGGGCGCCGCGGCGCTCGCCCAGGACGCGACGACCATCTTCTTCAACCCCGCGGGCATGACACGGCTCGAGGGAGGCCAGGCGGCGGCCGGCCTGCATCTGGTGGATGCGGACGCGCGCTTCCAGGACCAGGGCTCATTTCACCTGACCGGGCCGCTGAGACTCGGGCTGGGGCGCGGGAGCGGCGGCGATGCGAGCTCGCCGGAGATCGTGCCCAACCTCTATTACTCGCACCGCCTGGGCGACCGCCTCGCCGTGGGCATCGGGGTGAACGCCCCCTTCGGGCTCACCACGGACTACGACGACGACTGGATCGGACGCTACCACGCCGACCGCTCGAGGCTCAGCACGGTCAATATCAACCCGGCCCTGGCGTTGCGCCTGAACGACCGGATCAGCCTGGGCGGCGGGATCGACTACCAGTACGTGGATGCCAAGCTCACCAGCGCGGTCGACCTGGCCGGCCTGCTGCTACCCCCGCTCGCGACCCGCTTCGACGGCTCGCTGACCGTCGAGGGAAGCGACTGGAGCTGGGGCTGGAACCTCGGGGCCCTGATCGAGCTCTCCGAGGACACGAGGGTCGGCGTCCATTACCGCTCGGGCGTGGAGCACGAGGTCAGAGGCAGCGGCGAGATCTCCACGCCGATCGACCTGCTCTCCCGGCTGGGTCCCGGTCTCGTCCTGCGGCCGGACGCCCGCTCGGACGTGGAGCTCCCGGCGATCGCATCCGCCAGCCTCTTCCACCGCCTGGGCGAGCGCTGGGCCCTCATGGCGGACGTGACATGGACCGAATGGAGCAACCTCCAGGAGCTGCGCTTCGTCTTCGACGGCATCCTCCCCGACGGCGTGGAAGATCTGCAGTGGGAGGACGCCTTCCGCTACTCCCTGGGCGCGGAGTACCGATCGAGCCGCCGCTGGGTGTGGCGCGCCGGCGTCGCCTACGACGAGTCGCCCATCCCCGGGCCTGAGTTCCGCATCGGCCGCCTGCCCGACGCCGATCGCATATGGCTGGCGGTCGGTCTGGGCTACGACTATTCGGACCGGCTGGGGCTCGACCTCGGATACGCCCACCTGTTCGTGGATGACCCGCAGATCGACAGGGTGGACCCCCTCGAGGTGGCCCGGCTGAAAGGCGAGTACGACGCCAGCGTCGACATCCTGAGCGCCCAGATCCGCTGGCGGTTCTTCTGACCGGGGAGGGAAGGGTCGGCGGGTCGGGGAGCCCACGAAAAAGCCGCCCCGGGGGCGGCTCTTTCGGCGACGCCGTCCGGCCTGCGGGGCGTCAGATGTACAGGCAGATATCGCTCTCGCCGGCGAACTCGAAGAAGGTCGCGGCACCGCCGTACTCGACGCCGTCGATGAACTCGGCGGTGTCCATGTCGAACAGATCGACGGTCATCTGGCACGCGATCAGCTTGACCTCGGCCTCCTGGCACAGCGAGCGAAGCTCCTCGATACTGGCCACGCCTTTGGCCTGCATCTTCTTCTTCATCATCATGGTCATCATGCCCTGCATACCGGGCAGGGCCGTCAGCAGAACGGGGAACCACTTGTCCATTGCCATCGGCATGGGCATCCCGGGGTTACCGAGAGGGGTCACCTCCAGGTTCAGCTTCTTGCGGAGCAGCTGCAGGCCATAGAAGGTGAAGAAGATCTGGGTCTCGTACCCGAGCGCCGCGGCGGTGGACGCGAGGATGAAGGGCGGATAGGCCCAATCCAGTGAACCTTTAGTGGCGATAATGGCCAGCTTCTTTTCATCGGACATCGGGCTCTCCTCCAGGTAGCGGAGCGGGGTTGGTCGCGATCAGAGGTCAGGCCTTCTTGATCATGAAATGGAACTTACCACCTTCTTCCTTGGATTCCATCAGCTCGTTCCCGGTCTGCTTCGAGAACGCCTCGAAGTCCTTCACCGAGCCCGGATCCGTAGCGATGACGTGCAGGATCTTGCCGCCTTCCATGCCCGCCAGCGTCTTCTTCGCCCGCAGGATCGGCAGGGGACAGTTCAGACCGCTCGCGTCCAGTTCCTGATCAAAATCAGCCATCTTGCGACCTCCCGGTGCTTGGTTGTGGAAAAAAATCAGGCCGTACTTATATTCGAACTCACTGCGAAACGCAAGTAAACCCCGGCGGGCAAGCCGGCGCCTCCGGGCGGGCACCGGGGCGATCGCAGCCATGGCGGAGAACGCTCAGGTTCCCGTGTCACGGGCCCCCGGAGGCTCAATCTCGTAGCCGTGCCGGGCCCAGGCGAGGATCCCGCCACTCAGGTTGATGACGTTCCGCGCCCCGTGCTGGGCCAGGTAGGAGCAGGCGTGGTAGGAGCGCGCCCCGCTGCGGCAGTAGAGCACGATGTCCTTGTCGGAGGGATAGCGCGGAATCTCGCCCGGCAGAAGGTGCATGGGGACGTGGCGGGCGCCCGGCAGGACGCCCCGGGCGACCTCGGCGTCGGTGCGGATATCGAGCAGACAGAGGTCCGAGCCGCCCTTCATCCGCTCCATCAGCTCTTCGGAGTCGATCTCTCTGATCACCTGGAAGCCTGTTCTGAAAATCCGATCAGAACAGTATATTATTATGTGCCGATTCGTTCAATGCAGCGGATGACCGGCCCCGTCGGCGGCCGGGCGCAACCGAGAGGCACCGCGATGGATTTCCTGCCCATCTTCCTGGACGTCCGAGGGCGACGATGCCTTGTCGTCGGTGGCGGCGAGATCGCCACGCGAAAGGTCGCGCTGCTGCTGCGCGCCGGCGCCGACGTGGAGGTCGTCTCGCCGCAGCTCGGCCGCAGCCTTGGCTCCTTCCGCGACCGCGGCCAGCTCCGACATGTCGAGCGCCGCTTCGAGGCGGACGATCTTGCCGGCTGCCACCTCGTGGTGGCGGCCACCGACGACCCCGAGGTCAACCGCCGGGTTTCCGAGGAGGCCCGGGAACGGCGCATCCCGGTCAACGTGGTCGACCAGCCCGGGCTGTGCAGCTTCATCGTGCCCTCCATCATCGACCGGTCCCCGGTGGTTGCGGCCGTCTCCACCGGGGCGGCCTCGCCGGTGCTGGCCCGCCTCATCCGCACTCGCCTGGAGTCCCTGATTCCGGCCGGGTACGGCCGGCTGGCGGAGCTGACCCGCCGCTACCGCGACCGGGTCAAGGCCCGGTTCGACCACCAACCGGACAGGCGCCGGTTCTGGGACCGGGTGCTCCAGGGTGCGGTCGCCGAGCGCGTGTTCTCCGGCCACTTGGAGGAGGCGGACGCGCTGATGGCCAGGGAGCTCGAGGATGCGGTGCCCTCCGGGGGGGTGGGAGAGGTCTATCTGGTGGGCGGTGGGCCGGGCGACCCCGACCTGTTGACGTTCCGGGCCCTGCGCCTGATGCAGCAGGCCGACGTGGTGGTCTACGACCGGCTGGTGGCCAAGCCCGTTCTGGACATGACCCGCCGCGACGCCGAGCGCGTCTACGTCGGCAAGGCGAGGGACAACCACGCCATGCGCCAGGAGGAGATCAACCAGCTCCTGGCCCGCCTCGCAAGGGAAGGCAAGCGCGTGCTGCGCCTGAAGGGGGGCGACCCCTTCATCTTCGGGCGCGGCGGCGAAGAGATCGACACCCTGGCCCAGGAGGGCATCCCTTTCCAGGTGGTGCCCGGCATCACCGCTGCATCCGGGTGCGCCGCCTACGGAGGCATCCCTCTCACCCACCGGGACTACGCCCAGTCGGTCACCTTCGTCACCGGCCACTTGAAGGACGGCACCATCAACCTGAACTGGGATCAGCTCGCCCAGCCGCGCCAGACGGTGGTCTTCTACATGGGGCTGCACGGGCTGCCCGAAATCTGCCGCCAGCTGATCGCCCACGGCGTGGGGGCCGACATGCCCGCCGCCCTCATCCAGCAGGGCACCACCCACAAGCAGCGGGTGCTAACGGGCACCCTGGCCACCCTGCCCGACATTGTGGCACGCGAGCAGCCAAAGCCCCCGACCCTGATCATCGTCGGCGAGGTGGTGCGGCTCCACGAGAAGCTGTCCTGGTACCGGGCTCCGGCGGACTCCGACCAGGGCGCCACCTCGCCCATCGAGCCGGGGACCTGATCACCCGCGGGCGCCGCATCCTCTGCCCGCTCCCCCGTGAGAGGCAGCCCAACTCCGCAGGCGCGGATCCCCGGATCCCGACTTCGGCTCCACCCGGGCGCTGCGTCGCAGCGCCGGGAAACGCGCGGTCCCGTGCTCCGGATGCAGGGCATCGGAATCCGGGAGAGAGAGCCCGGGGCGCGGCAGACTCCGAAGCGGCAGCAAGGCCGGCGTCCCGCGATCAGCGCTCCGCCTCCCGCGGGCGCATCTGGTCCTCGCGCACCCTGGGGGTGAAGTAGGCGTCGGCGTCGTCGAGCTCCACGGGTGCGCCCTGACCGCTCTCGAGCGGCTGCTCGTAGTCGTTCCAGCCCCGAAGCCCGGTCTTCAGGGAGGCGACCCGCGAGTAGCCCAGGACCTGAAGGGAGTGGGCGGCGAGCACGCTGCGGTACCCGGAGCGGCAGACCACCACCAGCTCCCTGTCCCGGGCGCGCACCAGCTCCGGGACGGTCTCCTCGTAGTCCCACTCGCAGGCCGATTCGAGGATGCCCCGCGGGACGTTCAGCGAGCCGGGGATGTGCATGGCCTCGAACTCGTAGGGCTCGCGCACGTCGACGATCATGAGCCCGGGGTTGTCCTGGAGCCGCTCCTCCAGATCCCAGGGCATCACCTCCTCGACGTCGGTCAGGCAATCCTGGATCAGCTCGAGAAATTTCTTCATGGTCGCGTCCCGTCTGTCGATCGATAACGCCGGCCGGCGCCGGTCACCCCTGGCCGCGGGCGCAGAGATTGCGCTCCACGGCGATCACCGCAGCCTCCACCCGGGAATGCACGTCCAGCTTGCGCAGAATCGCCTTGACGTGCAGCTTCACCGTGCCGTCGGAGATGCCCAGGTGCCGGGCGATCACCTTGTTGCTCTGACCCTCGGCCAGGTGACAGAGGATCTCGCGCTCGCGCGGGGTGAGCTCGGCAAAGGTGTCGGACACCGGCGCACCCTCTTCCCCCCCCTGCACCGCCTTCGCCAGAACGGCGGTCAGCTCCTTGGCGACGACCGTCTCCCCCTGGACGATGCTCTTCAGCGCCGCGATGAGCTCGTCGGGCTCCATATCCTTCAGCAGATAGCCCCGTGCCCCGTTCTGCAGGGACTCGATCACGTCGTTCTCCTCCCGGCTGGTGGTGAGCATCACCACGGGCATGGGGGCGCCGCCCGCGCGCAGGCGCCTGAGGATCTCCATGCCGGTCATCTCGGGCATTCGCATGTCCAGCAGCACCACATCGGGCCCGGTCTCCTCGACCAGGCGTATGCCCTCGCGGCAGTCGCCCACCGCGGCGATCACATCGATTCCCCGGCGCTCCAGGAGCTCCTGCAGCCCGATCCGGAACAGGGCGTGATCGTCGATCAGGAGTACGCGCATCACCGCCCGCCGACCTCGGGGGCGTCGGCCAGCCGGTCCGCCGGCCGGAACCTGAGCTCCACGCGGGTGCCCTCCCCCGGCTCGCTCTCGATGCGCAGGCGCCCGCCCAGGCGGCGGGCCCGCTCCTGCATGATGGACAGCCCGATGTGCTCGCCCGGCCTGCCCTCGGACTGCCTCTCCTCGAATCCCACGCCGTCGTCTTCGACCAACAGGACGTAATCGCCCGCGGACCTGCAGCGCACCAGCACCCGCACCGTGTGGGCCCGGGCGTGCTTGCGAACGTTGGTCAGCGCCTCCTGGACGATGCGCACCATCTGCATCTCCTCGTTGGCGCTCAGCTCCACCTGGCGGCAGTCGCACTGCAGGAAGGTCGCGATCCCCGCATCCTGACGGAAGCGGCCTACCAGCTTCTCCAGCGCCGGGATCAGGCCGCGGCGATCCAGGGGCATGCGGAAGCTGTTGAGCAGCTCCCGCAGCTCGGTGTGGGCCTCGTCCAGACCGTTGCGGATGCGGCAGGTCTCGTCGAGCGCCTCGTCGCGCGGACCGTCCTGCTCCAGGGTCTCGGCGAGCATCCGGACCTGGAAGCGCAGGCTCGCCAGGGTCTGGGCGAGGGAGTCGTGGAGCTCGTGCGCCAGTGACGTGCGCTCCTCGATGATGGAGAGCCGCCGCGCCTCTGCGTCGGAGCGCTGCTTGGCGACCGCCATCCCCAGGTGGCTGCCGATGGTGATCAGCAGATCCATGACGTCCTCCCGGCCGGAGATGCCGGGCCGACGTACGTAGATCTGGAAGACGCCCAGCACGTCGTCGTGATAGGCGAGGGGCACCTCGACCATCTCCACCTCGTCGGGCCCAAGCATCCGCCGCCCGCCCAGGCGTGTGCACTCCACGGGATCGTTCTCGCAGAGGACGTCGCCCGGAGACAGGGCCCTGCCACACTGGCACAGGCGGATCGGGAGAATGTCCGCCTCCAGCGTGAGCTCGTCGTCGAGGCCGATGCACGCCACCAGGCGCATGCGCCCGTCGGGCATGCGCAGGCGCACGGTGGCCGCCCGGCCGTTGACCATCTCCTTCAGGGAGCGCAGGAAGCGGGTCAGCAGCTCCTCGAGGTTCTGGGCCTGATTGATGCTGTTGGCGACGTCATAGAGGATCTTCAGGGATGCGGTCTTCTGCGCCAGGCGCCGCGTCTGCCGGGCCACCCGGTTGTCCATGTCCTCGTAGAGGTCGGTGAGCTCCTCGCTCAGGCTGCCGATGTCCCGGGCGACGGGGCCGAGAACACGGCTGGAGTGAACGGGGAGCGTGGCGGCCGCCCCGGGCACCCCCTGACAGACGTTGGACACGGAGGCCTCCAGGGAGGCCAGGGGCCTGAGCAGCTGGCTGCGCAGGCGCATGCCCGCCATCAGGAGCGCCGCGACGGCCGCCGATGCCCCGGCCAGCATGACTGCGGCCAGGGATCGGGGCGGCCCCCACCCGCTCAGGATCCCGGCAGCGAGCACCAGCACCAGACCGATGCACGCCACCAGCACGCTCAGGGGGAGGACCAGCCGTGCCGCCAGAAGGATGCGCAGCACCCGGCGGCGCAGGCTCTCCCCGCCTTCTCCGGCGAGGCCCAGACCCTGGGACCAATGCTGTGGCGAGCTGTCCACCGACTCCTGCTCCCGTACCCCCTGCGCGAGCCCCGATCCGGCCACCTTAGCACCCTTTTCCCGGCGGCGAGCCGGCGCCCCCGCGGTCAGCGGGGGATCGCCAGGCCCGGCGAATGGCGTCCACTCGCCGCCGCGACAGGGCCCCGCCCAGCTGCGGGCCGCTCAGCCCCGAGCCCTCCAGCGACGCGGCGGTGACGGCGGACGCCGCCTCGAGGGCCTTTGCCAGCCGCTGCGCGGCTTCGTCCGCGCCCTGCGGCTGGAGGGCCCGACACGCGAGCACGAACCGCTCGAAGCCTTCCGGCCGCTGGAACGCCCGCAGGCCCTCGAGCAGCCCCAGCGTCTCCCGGGCATCGCCGCTGCCGACCGCGCGGAACGCGGGCCCGTGGCGCACCACCGCCTCGAGCAGCTTGCAGAACTCCGATCCGGCCCTGAGCGCGGCGCACAGCCCCTGTGGGTCAGTGCCCGCAGCCTCGGCCATCACCGCCGTGAACCGCACCGGGCGATCGGCGGTCAGGGCCGATGCGCGTTTGAGCGCGGCAATGGGCGCCGTATCGGCCGCCCCGCCATGGGCCCCGTGCTCGCCGAGCAGTGCGGCCAGGGCCGGTATCAGCACCGCCAGCGCCCCGCAGCGATGCAGCACCTCGAAGTAGCGCCAGGGCTGCTCGTCCCCGAGGGCGCCCAGGGTCTCACGCCATACCCGCTCCGGGCGCAGGGCGCGAAAGTCCTCCGAGGCGGCCATCCGCTTCATCAGCGCATGGGTCCCGTGGGCCACCCGGAACCCCAGGCGCCCCAGCCGTGCGGCGAACCGCGCAGCGCGCAGCACGCGCACCGGGTCCTCCACGAAGGCAGGAGAGACATGGCGCAGCAGCCCCTGCTCGAGATCCTCGAGACCGCCGAAGCAGTCGATGACCCGGCCGCTCTCGTCCTCCGCCAGGGCATTGACGGTCAGATCGCGCCGGCGCAGGTCCTGCTCCAGGGTGACGCCCGGGCCCGCGTGCACCTCGAACCCCTTGTAGCCCGGCCCGATCTTGGTCTCGGTGCGGGCCAGGGCGTACTCCTCGCCGGTCTCGGGGTGGCGGAAGACGGGAAAGTCGGCATCGACTCTGCGGAACCCGGCCTCGCGCATCTGCGCCTCGGTGGCGCCCACCACGACCCAGTCGCGCTCGCGCACCGGCAGCCCCAGGAGGCGGTCCCGCACGGCCCCGCCCACGAGGTAGGTCCTCACGCCACGGCTCCGGACCGTGCCCGGTCGCGGGCCCGCGCCTCGGCCTCGGCCTCGGCGTCCTCCTGCTGGAGCTGCCACATCTGGGCGTAGCGCCCGCCCTTGTCGATGAGCTCCCGGTGGGTGCCCTGCTCCAGGACTCGACCGCCCTCCATGACCAGAATCCGATCCGCATCCACCACCGTGGACAGCCGGTGGGCGATGACCAGGGTGGTGTGGTGGGCGGCCACCTCCCGCAGGGTCTCCTGGATCGCCTGCTCCGTCTTGGTGTCCAGGGAGGAGGTGGCCTCGTCGAAGACCAGGACCCGGGGCCGCTTGAGGATCGCCCGGGCGATGGCCACACGCTGCTTCTCCCCCCCGGAGAGCTTGAGCCCCCGCTCGCCCACTACCGTTTCGTAGCCCTGGGGAAGCGACTCGATGAACGCCTTGATGTGCGCCATCCGCGCGGCCTCCGCCACCTCCTCGCGGGTCGCCTCGGGCCGCCCGTAGGCGAGGTTGTAGTAGATGCTGTCGTTGAACAGGACCGTGTCCTGGGGGACGATGCCGATGGCCGCGCGCAGGCTGTCCTGGGTGAGCCCCCGCACGTCCTGCCCGTCCACCAGGACCTCCCCGGCGGTGACGTCGTAGAAACGGAACAGCAGCCGGGCAAGCGTCGACTTGCCGGCTCCGCTGTGCCCCACGACCGCCACCTTCTGGCCGGGCTCCACGGTGAAGCTCACGTCCTCGAGGATCTGCCGGTCGGGCTGGTAGGCGAAGGAGACGTCCCGGAACTCGATCCGCCCGCCGTCGGCGTGCAATGGGCGGGCGTCGGGGCGGTCGCGGATCTCCGGCTCGCGCTCCAGCAGCTTGAAGATCAGGTCCATGTCGGCCAGGGAGTACTTGATCTGCCGGTAGACGATGCCGAGGAAGTTCAGCGGGATGAACAGCTGCAGCAGAAAGGCGTTGACCAGCACCAGGTCGCCGATGCTCATGGTGCCGCCGACCACGCCGTGGGCGGCGAAGAACATGATCCCGGTCACCCCCAGGGCAATGATCGCGCCCTGGCCGAAGTTCAGCAGAGACATCGAGGTCTGGCTCTTGACCGCCGCCTCCTCCCACTCGTCGAGGGTACGGTCGAAGCGCTGCAGCTCGAGGCGCTCGTTGCCGAAGTACTTGACCGTCTCGTAGTTGATCAGGGAGTCGAAGGCCTGGTTGTTCGCCTCCGAGTCCAGCCGGTTCATCAGGTGGCGGTACTCCATGCGCCATTCGGTGATCGCCAGGGTGAAGGCGACGTAGACCGCGATGGTCCCGAAGGTGATCAGGGCGAACACCCAGTCGTACTGCGTGATCAGCACCAGGGCCACGAGCCCGAGCTCCACCAGCATCGGCAGGATGCTGAAGACCATGTAGTTCAGAAGCGAGCTGACCGAGCGGGTGCCGCGCTCCAGATTCCTGCTGATCGCGCCGGTCTGGCGCTCCAGGTGATAGCGCAGGGACAGGTTGTGCAGATGCCGCAGGACCCGGGTGGAGAGGCCCCGCATGGCGTGGTAGCGCACCCGCGCGAAGACCGCGTCGCGCAGCTCGTTGAACAGGGAGCTGGCCAGGCGCAGCACACCGTAGCCGGCCAGCAGGAAGACCGGCATGACGAGCAGCGCCCCGTCCGCGCTCTCCAGGACGTCGACGATCTCCTTCAGGACAATCGGAATGCCGACGTTGGCCACCTTGGCCAGCACCAGGCAGCCCAGCGCCACCAGCGCCCTCCCCCGGTAGTCCCAGAGAAACGGCAGCATGCCGCGCAGGTTCTGGAAATCGCGGCGGTCGGCGTGGACCTTTTCGGTGTAGGCGACGTGCTGCATGATAGGATTCGCGGGTGGGCTGCGACGGGACTTGAGGTCGCAGCAGCGGGATTCTATCTAATATGGGCGGGCCGCGCGGCGGCCAAGTCCCCAACGACGATCAGGTTATTGGCATGTCAGACGATCAGACCGA
>JASFUT010000050.1:0-14869 GCA_050050175.1 Chromatiales bacterium | reverse complement strand
CCCCCTTTCGCCGCCGGGTTGAAACCCGGGGGTCGGGCAGGCATCAAAGGACTGAGGCGTCCGATGGAGGCAAACATGATCGACCGAGCGCGCAGACAGATCCTTATTGCCGGCGCGGGAGCGGCCCTGCTGGCGCCCTTCGGGTCGCTGGCCCGGGCGCTGGAGCCCACGCCGCGCCAGCCCGCCGGCCCTTTCTATCCGGCCGAGCCCCCCCTGGATGACGACAACGACCTGACGCGGGTGTCGGGGCGCGAGTCCCGGGCCAAGGGTCGGATCAGCGACCTGAGCGGCCGGGTCGTGGACCTCGACGGACGGCCGATCGAGGGCTACCGCGTGGAGATCTGGCAGTGCGACGCCAACGGGCGCTACCGCCACCCCCGCGACCCCGGCGATGCGCCCCTGGACCCGGGCTTCCAGGGCCACGGCCACAGCCTGACCGACTCGGAGGGGCGCTATCGTTTCCGCACGATCCGCCCCGTCCCCTACCCGGGGCGCACGCCGCACATCCACGTCGCCGTCTTCCCCACCCAGGGCACCCCGTTCGTGACCCAGCTCTACGTGGCCGGCGAGGCGCGCAATGCGGAGGACTTCCTCTACCGGCGCATTCCCCCCGACCGCCGCCATCTGGTCACAAGACCCTTCGAGCCCGCCGCCGGCACGGAGGCTGAGCTCGCCGCGAGCTTCGAGATCGTGCTCGGCACCACCCCGAGCGGTTGAGCCCTCCACTCGAGAGAGCGGGAGCATCGGCCATGCCGAAACCGGACAAAATCACCCGCGGGGCCCGGGCGCTGTGGCGGCACAGGGGCGGCTCGAGGCCCCCGTTCGCCACCGAGCCCGGCCCCGGCCAGGAGTCGGTCTGGGACTACCCCCGACCCCCGGCGATCGTCCCCGACGAGCGTCGGGTGCGGGTTCTGGCCGACGGCCTGATCCTCGCGGACACCCAACGGTCCGTGCGGGTGCTGGAGACGGCGAGCCCGCCAACCTTCTACCTGCCGCCCGAGGACATCCGCACGGACCTCCTCCTCCCCACGGGGAAGAGCACCTTCTGCGAGTGGAAGGGACGGGCCAGCTACTTCGCGGTGCGGCTGGGCGACCGGCTGATCGAGAACGCCGCCTGGACCTACCCCGAGGCGTTCGCCGAATTCCAGCCGATCGCAGGACTGGTCGCTTTCTACCCCCATGCCGTCGAGTGCTGGGTCGGGGACGAGCGGGCTCGACCCCAGCCCGGGCCCTATTACGGCGGCTGGGTCACATCGGAGGTCCTGGGTCCCTTCAAGGGCGCGCCGGGCACCGCCGGCTGGTAGACGCCACGCCCGCCCGGGCCGCGGCGCGGACCTCGGCTCACCACGCCAGCCAGCCGCCGTCCACCGAGAAGATCTCGCCGGTGACGAAGGAGGCCTCGTCCGAGGCCAGGAACAGCGCCGCACTGGCGATCTCCGCCGGATCGGCGAGCCGGCGCATGGGATGCAGGGACTCGATCATCGCCCGCCCCTCGGCCGTGGCGCAGGTGGTGGCGCGGATCAGCGGGGTGTCGACGCCGCCGGGGGCGATGGCGTTGACGCGGACGTTGTCGCCGGCGTAGTCGATGGCGCAGGTCCGGGTGAGGCCGACGACCCCGTGCTTTGCCGCCGTATAGGCGGCGGCCGTCGGGAAGCCCACCAGCCCGGCCGCCGAGCTGATGTTGACGATGCTGCCCCGTCCCGCCCGGCTCATGTGTGCGAGCTGGTGCCTCAGGCAGTTGAAGACCCCGTGCAGATTGTTGTCCACGAGCTCCCGGTAGTCCCCGGGATCGATCTCGTGCAGCCTGCCCACGGGTCCGAGCGTCCCCGCGCTGTTCACCCCCACGTCGATACGGCTCCAGGCGGCAGCAGTCTCCGCCAGGGTGTCGCCGACGTCGGCATCGTCCCGCACGTCGATGGCGAACGCCTTCACCCGGTCGTGGCGGCCGGAGCCCAGCGTCCGGGCGACCCGCTCCAGCAGGTCGGCGTTCCTGTCCACCAGGGCGACACGCGCACCCTCGTCCAGGAACCGCCGGGCGATCGCCTCACCGATGCCCGAGGCGGCACCGGTCACGTAGCACACCTTGTCCTGCAGTCGCATGGGCTCGCCTCTCTCGCGCCGCACCCCTCCGGGGCAGATCGCATGGTACCCCCGCCCTCGGCCGAGCGCACGGCCTCGCCCTGTGCGCGGGCTGCGCGGCCCGCAAGGCAAGGCTTGCCTTGAGTCCGCCGCTAATGGTAGGAAATTGGGTTAGACCGATTCGGGCCGCGACCCCGCGCGCCGCCGCAAAGGGTGCGCGGGGGTCGTTGTGGGAAACAAGCTGCACGGGGATACAAGCGATGCAAACGACGACGCGATTTCTGACTGCCGCTTTCCTGGGCGCCGCCGCCGCGCTGACGGCGACCGGCGCCGGCGCGTGGTGGAACGATGACGACTACTATGACCGCTGGGGCGGCGGCCCCTGGTACGGCGGGTATCCGGGCTACGGGTACGGCTGGGGCTACCCCGGGTACGGCTGGGGCTATCCCGGGTGGGGCGGATACGGCTGGGGCGGCGGTTATCCGGGCTACGGTTACGGCTGGAACAGGCCGCAGATCCACGTCTACACCGCGCCCTCGGAGCCCTCCAGTCGGGAGTCGATCGAGTAGCGTTTCCCGGCCCGTGAGCCGGGCCCGGCCCGCGGCCCGGCTCTGCGACGCGCCCTGAGCCCGGTGCGCACAGCGCCGGGCCCCGCCGTCGTTACCGCAAGAGCCGAGGGCCTCCGGCCGCGCCGTGTCCCGGCCCCGGCCGGCCGCCGATCCGGGATGCCGTTCCGTGGCTCGCCCCGCGCGCGCCCGGGCGCGGGGCGAACAGCCGATGACAGCCTACCGAACCGCACCCCTGCCCTCGCCCCGGATGCCGCCGGGCGTCCCCTACATCATCGGCAACGAGGCGGCGGAGCGATTCAGCTTCTACGGCATGCGCGCGGTGCTGGTGGTCTTCATGACCCAGCACCTCATGTCAGCGGACGGCTCTGCGGCCGTCATGGACGAGGCGGAGGCCAAGGGCTGGTTCCACCTGTTCGTCTCGGCGGTCTACCTGACCCCCCTGCTGGGCGCCCTGATCTCTGACGGCCTGCTCGGCAAATACCGGACCATCATCGCCCTGTCCCTGGTCTACTGTATGGGGCACCTGGCCCTGGCCCTGGACCATACCCGCCTCGGCCTGGCGGTGGGCCTCGGTCTCATCGCGCTGGGCTCGGGCGGCATCAAGCCCTGCGTCTCCGCCCACGTAGGCGATCAGTTCGGCCCCAGCAGCCGCCATCTGCTGTCCAGGGTGTTCGGCTGGTTCTACTTCTCCATCAACCTGGGCGCCTTCACCTCCATACTGGCGACCCCCTGGCTTATGGAGCACCTGGGGGCGGCCTACGCTTTCGGTCTTCCCGGGGTGCTGATGCTGCTCGCCACCCTGATCTTCTGGGCGGGCCGGCACAGGTTCGTCCACATCCCTCCAGGCGGAATCGCCTTCGTGCGCGAGGCCCTGAGCCGCGAAGGCCTCGGCGCCCTCGGCCGTCTCGCCTCCATCTACGTCTTCATCGCCATGTTCTGGGCCCTGTTCGATCAGACGGGCTCGGCCTGGGTGCTGCAGGCGCAGCAGATGGACCGCCGCATCCTGGGCATCGAGGTGCTGCCCGCGCAGATCCAGGCCGCCAATCCCCTGCTGGTGATGATCCTGATCCCGCTGTTCGCCTATGTCGTCTACCCCCGGATCGACCGGGTATGGCGGCTCACCGAGCTGCGCAAGATCGGCCTCGGGCTGTTCGTCACGGTGGCCGCCTTCGCGATCCCGACGTGGATCCAGTGGCAGATCGACCAGGGGGGCGTCCCTCACGTCGGCTGGCAGCTGCTCGCCTACCTGGTGCTCACCTCCGCCGAGATCATGGTGTCCATCACCGGCCTGGAATTCGCCTACACCCAGGCACCGAAGCGCATGAAGTCGTTCGTCATGTCCTTCTTCATGCTGTCGGTCGCTGCCGGCAACCTGTTCACGAGCGGGGTGAACTTCTTCATCCGCAACCCGGATGGCAGCGTGAAGCTCGAAGGCGTGGACTACTACCTCTTCTTCACCGTACTGATGCTGGTCACGGCGCTGCTCTTCGCCCTCGTCGCACGCCTCTACCGCGGCCGGACCTACATCCACGAGGAGCGGGCCGAGGCCCTGGCCGGCCGGGACTGAGTCCGACCTGCGGCGATCGGGCGCTGTCCGCAGAGAAACCGATGGAGCGAGAGCGATGAGCGACAAGGCCACGGGCCGGCGCAGCCTCGAATCAAGCGGCCGCAAGAGGTTGGAGCGGCGGGTCCCGAGCGCCATGAGGACCCTCTGCGACCCGGCGGGACCACAGGTGGATCGGCACGACAGGGGCATGATGCCTGGCATCGAGATCGATGACGACGGCGGCGTGAGCATCGACCCGGCGTTCTCCGGTCCCGGCAACCTGCCCCTGCCCGGGCGGCCGGCCGATGCGGTCCGCGCGCCGGAGGGCGGGCGCCCGTGCCCTGTCTGGGTGGTGAGCACCCCGCCCTGGGGCCCGGACCGGTTCTCGGACCCCGCCGGGATCCGACTCCCGGCAACGGGAGACTCGACCTGAGCCCGGACACACCCCCCGCCCCGACGCCCGAGCGGGTCCGCGCCCGCGTGGCACCCGCCTTCCGGCTCGCCGGGCGGGCCGTGCGCGCGGAGCCGCTGGGGGAAGGGCTGATCAACCGGACCTTCCGCGTGACCGTATGCGGCGGCGGACAGGTCCGACGCTACGTCCTGCAGGCCATCAACCGATCGGTCTTCCCCCGGCCGGAGCTCCTGATGGCAAATCTCCGGCGGATCACCGCGCACCTGGCCCGGATAGCGGCCGAGCGGGGCGAGAGCCACCGCCGCTCGCTCCGGCTGGTGCCGACCGTCGGCGGCGCCGATTTCTGGGTCGACCCCGACGGCCGCTGGTGGCGCGCCTTCCACCACATCGAGCGCGCGCTCACCGTCCAGGAGATCGCCTCTCCCGCCCGGGCCCGGCGGGCCGCCGCGGCGTTCGGCCGCTTCGTCCGGGACCTGCACACACTGCCCGGCCCGGCCCTCCACACCCCGATTCCCGGCTTTCACGACACACGGGGGCGGCTGGACGCGCTCCTGGCGGCGGCACAGGCCGACCCCTGCGGGCGGGCGGCCGGGGCCCGGCCGCTGATCGAGCGCATCCTCGCCCGCAAGGCGCTGGCCGGGGTGCTGGAGGAGGCCCGGGAAGCCGTCGGCACTGCCCTGACGCCGGTCCACAACGACACCAAGATCAACAACCTGTTGTTCGACAGGCGCTCGGGGGAGGCCTTGTGCGTGATCGACCTGGACACGGTGATGCCCGGTCTTCTGCTGCACGACTTCGGCGACATGGTGCGAAGCGGCGCGTCCTCCGCCGGGGAAGGCGCCCAGGCCCCGTATCTGAGGATGGAGCTCTACGCCGCCATGCTCAGGGGGTGGCTCGGCGAGGTCGGCCCGCTGCTGGGCGCGGCGGAGCGCGAGCTGCTCGCGACCGCCCCCCGGGTCATCACCCTCGAGCTCGCCGCGCGCTTCCTCACCGATCACCTGCAGGGCGACGCCTACTTCCGGACCCGGCGGCCCGGTGAGAATCTGAGCCGCTGCCGCAGCCAGCTCGACCTCCTGGAGAGCATGGAGGCCCGCGCAGGGGAAATGGAGCGGCTCGCCCGCGCGGTGCTGCGCCGCGGCGGCGCCTGAGCGATCGCCGGGATGCCGCCCGGCGCCCGGCTCAATCGCTCTCGTCGAGGATGGCGAAGCAGAGGAAGGAGGTGGCCAGCGCGATGGCGACGACGAACGGCAGATACGGGTGGACGATCACGGCCACGCCGCTGCCTATCCAGAGGACCTTGCACCAGCCCAGGCGTACCCGGTAGGCCCGGGTGCGCCTGCGCCGCTGGAACGCACGGTAGTCCTCGCGATCGCCGCACAGCCAGTCCAGCAGGGCGCGGGGCCAGCGGCCGATTCTGGTCAGATTGGATATGCGCATCCGCCGCTCGGAGGGGCGAGCCCGTCTCCCGATCGTCTCCAGGACAGACGATGGTAGCCTCTGTGCCGGACATTTCCAGCGACCCCGCGGCCTGCGGAACCTCGTCCCGGGCCGGGCGAGCGCCTTTGCGCTATCTCTGAGCTTGGCGCAAACTACGTCCTATCTCATAATCGCCCGCGAGCCGCGTTGCTGTCCGAAATGCATGCCGGCAGGGCGCACCGCGCAGCACGGCACCTGAGGTACGGGCAAGCGGTGCAACGCGGCAGGCGCGCATTGCGGACGCAACCCCCCGGGTCAAAATCGCCAGGGTCGCGGCCGCGCGGGACTACGAGATAGGGTCTGGTCGCAGGATGCCCGTCGGGATACTGCGTTAGAAGTCATCACAGGAAGGGAGGAACAGCATGGCCGATTCCATGAACGAGATCATGAATCCGAACATCAAGAACAACGACCCCGATTTTCCTCACGCTCCGCAGGGCTGGTCGAAAGCGGATGCCGAGAGCAAGGCTCGTGAAGAGGGCATCGACCTCAGCGCCGACCACTGGGACGTGATCAAGGCGCTTCAGTCCTACTTCGCGCACCACGAGGATGACATCAACGTGCGCGAGATTCACGACGCCCTGGACGAGCGGTTCCACGGCAAGGGCGGGATGAAGTTTCTGTACGAAATCCTCCCCGGCGGCCCCATCGCCCAGGGATCGCGCCTCGCCGGACTCGAGACCCCGACCAGCGCGGTGGACAAGAGCTTCGGCAGCGTCCAGTAGGCCTCCCGGAGCCTGGTGTCGTGCCCCAGGCTCACCTCACCGCTCAGAGCCCCGCAGGGTGAGGCGGGACGGGCGCGCGGCGGTGCTGCGCCCGCTTGAATCGGCGACGGCCAGCCCTGCGCCCGCACGCCTCGCCGCGCATCCCGTCCGGACTCGCTGACAGGCTACAGACCCGGTGCCCATCAGGGCACCGGGCCGTCTCCATGCGCGCCCCTGCGGGGCGCGAAAAGAAAAGACCCACGCCGTTGCCGCCGTGGGTCTTCCCGGATCGGGGCGAGGATGCCCTCGCCCCCGGGAGTGCCGCTCACTCCACGAAGATGGTGACCCGGCGGTTCTCCTGCTCGACCACGCCATCCGCGGTGGGCTTTGCCGGGGACTTCTCACCGTAGTAGTCCATCTCGATGGCCGCGGCGGGAACGCCTTCCGCCATCAGGACATCGGCCACGGCCTGGGCCCGGCGCTTGGAAAGGGCCAGGTTGTAGCTCTCCGAGCCTGAGCGGTCCGCATGGCCGGCCACCACCACGTCGGCCTCGCCCTCGCGGGCGGCGGCGGCCGCCTCCTCGATCGTCTCACGCGCGTTCATGCTCAGGTCGGCGCTGTCCAGGGCGAAGTAGACGATGAAGCTGGCAGGCTCGGGCTCGGGCACGATCATCACGACGGCCTCGGGGAAGGCGGCGAGCGCCTTGGCGAACTTCTTCTCGCACCAGCGGATGTCCCGGGGCTGGTTGTTCTCCTCCTTCTCCTGCAGGTAGCAGTCGTACGCCACCTGCAGCTTGGCCACCAGATCGGGGTACTCGTCCGCCATATCCAGCTTTTCCATCAGCGCCGCGTGCATCACGGCGGCGACCTCCTGGCCGTCCGGCGGCAGCTCGCGCTCCTCCATGGGCTGGGGCGGCACCTCCTCGCCCTCGGCGGCCCGGCGGGCCTTGTCGAGGAAGAAGGCGGCATCGCTGAAATCGTTCTCGTCGTCCTCCAGCTCCGTCAGGTACATGTAGCCGGCGTAGAGCTCCTGGCTGAAGGCCGACCCCGAGGCGCTCATTTGCTTGACCTCGTCCATGTTGTACGGCGTCACGCAGCCGCCGAGCGTTGCTCCCAGTGCCCCGACGAGCAGAGTCTTGACTGTTGTTTTCATCACCCCAATTCTCCCCATGACGTGGAAAAAGCGATCACCGATAGTATACCTGCTTCTCGGAATTTCTAGTCCAATTTGCCCCTGATATCACCCTAGCGCATACCCTATAACGTGCAAGGCCGGAAAGCAAAGAGCCATCGGGGCCCGACATCGGCGCCTCCCGACAATTCCCGAGGGCACGGCCCGCCCGGGCGGCATCCGTCGCGCGGAATCAGTACGCCACAGGGGGTGTTGCACAAAGACAAAGGCGTATCGTAATGGCCGCAGGCATGCCCTCGGACCGATTGTTCGCCCAATCGCCCGCCAGTCAACTCGCCCTTTCGGGCTAGCCGGCAGGCCCCTTCCGCCGGGCACGGTCACTCCGGCGGACGGACGTCGGGCGGGCAACCCGGCCCGGACGCCGGCACGGTCCGGGGGCCGTCAGATCCGGGGATGGATGACCAGGCGGCGCTCCGGCTCGCTGCCCACGCTCTCGGCCATCAGCAGGTGGCGCGCGACGATGCGGTGCTGCAGCCGCCGCAGGGCGGAGGTGCGCGGCGCCAGCTCCACCTCGGCGCCCTCCTCGAGCACGCGCTGGATCGCGGACTCGGTCTCCCTCACCGCGTCGTTGACCTCCAGATCGTCGGCGCCGGGAATCAGGTTGAAGAGGTTCTGCAGCAGCCGCCGGATCTGAGAGGCGGAGTTCTTCTTGACCGTGTGCACGGGTGCACCCGTCGCCCGGCGGATGCGCTGCAGGCGCAGATCCTCCTCCCGCGAGCGCAGGCTCAGGATCAGGTCGGCCTGCTCCGGGCGCCGTACCACCCGGGCATCGAGGCGGAGCTCCCGCAGGGCCTTCTCCACATTGCCGGGGCCGAGCGCATACGCCCAGATGCGCGCACCGCGCTCCATACCCGTGGGCGAGAAAGGCTCGCTGCGGTCGTGCGCGGCGGATGCCTCCGCGGGCCGATCCGCCGCGTCGCCGAGGGCGGTCTCGCCCGAGGGCGTCCTGCGCACGCCACCGGGCTCGAGCCCGCGCAGCACCAGGTCCACGGCCTCGGCCGTGTCGGCGTGGACGATGACTTCGTCGCGGTCGACGATCTCCACCACCGCGTCGAAGGTCGGAGGCCCCTTGCGCTCCGCGACCGTCTTCTGCGTGCCGCGGAACCGGGCCTCCTCGTCACCGAGGGTGACCGTCTGAACGCCGCCGACCAGGTCGGCGAGTGTCGGGTTCCGGACCAGATTCTCGAGCGTCGTGCCGTGGGCCGTGCCGATCAGCTGGACCCCGCGCTCGGCGATGGTGCGGGCGGCCATGGCCTCCGCCTCGGTGCCGATCTCGTCGACGATGATCACCTCCGGCATGTGGTTCTCCACCGCCTCGATCATCACCGCGTGCTGCCGATCGGGGTGGGCCACCTGCATCCGACGGGCGGAGCCGATGGCCGGGTGCGGCACGTCGCCGTCGCCTGCGATCTCGTTGGAGGTGTCGATCACGATCACCCGTCTGCCCATCTCGTCGGCCAGCACCCGGGCCACTTCCCGCAGCTTGGTGGTCTTGCCGATGCCGGGCCGGCCGAGCAGCAGGACGCTGCGCTCCGTCTCCACGAGATCGCGGATCAGATCGATCGTGCCGAAGACCGCCCGCCCCACCCGAAGGGTGAGCCCGACCACCTCGCCCCGGCGGTTGCGCATCACCGAGATCCGGTGCAGCGTGCCTTCGATCCCCGCCCTGTTGTCGGCGCCGAAGCGGCCGACCCCCTGCACGACGAGGTCCAGGTCGGCCCGACTGACGGGGGCGCCGGACAGGTCCACCGCCCGACCGCTCAGGCGGGCCTGGGGACGGCGGCCCAGATCGAGGATGATCTCCAGGAGATCCGCCTGACCCAGATGCTCGAGGGCGTGCTGGAGGGGCTCGGGCAGCGTCGCCGTCAGGAGATGGATGTCGTCGGTCAGGGTCTGCTTGGTCACGTCGCGAGCACCCGCGATACGCCCCTCACCCCGCCATGCCGGCGGGAGCCGACGGCCGGCGAGTCAAACCGGCGCGCGGCCAGCCGTGCAGGACCACGGGCGGGCCAGCCCGCCCGCGGGACCCGCCCTCCGACTCAGCCCGCCGCCTGAAGCCGGTCGAGGTCGCGCGCGCAGCGCACGTGACGATCGAAGGACGCGTCCGGAGGAAACTCCTGCGAGACGATCCACACCTGGCTGATCTCATCGCTGATCTGGGGCAGCACCTTCAGCGAGGTCCGGGTGCGCTCGTCGTCGAAGAAGGCGAAGGGCTCGTCCAGGAACACGAACTGACTGCCCAGGACGGCGCTGTTGACCAGCTCCTGGGAGAGGGCGAGACGCAGCGCCAGCATGATTTGACGCTGGGTACCGCTGGAGATCTCGTCCAGGTCCATGTAGTCGCGTTTGTCGCTGGAGAACACCCGGACCTCGAGATCCCTGTCGATCTGCAGGTGCTCATAGCGCCCGTCCGTGAACAGGGGCAGTGTCCTTCCAACGAGGGTGCGCAGGTCGTGGTTGAAGCGTTGGGACATGTGCCGTCCTGCGCCTGCAAGCAGGTCCTGCGCCAGCTCCCGGATCTCGATGCGGCGGCGGCGTGCCGCCGTCTTCTCGCCCAGCGCGGTCTTCATGCTCCCGAGCTGTCCGGCGCGCTCGCGCCGATCCTTCTCCTCACTGAGCGCCTGATCGAGCCTGAGCAGGGCCGCCTCGTGCACCTGGACCGTCCGGCGCAGGACCGAGGCCTCGGAGTCGACCAGCTCGTCCGCTTCCTGCTGCCCGGCGAGGGATTCGGCAACCCGATCGCGCCCCGCGGCGAAGCGCTCGTCGGAGAGGCGCTCGACGCCCCCGGGGGGCTCTTCGCTCGGTTCCCTGTCCGGCTCTCCGAGGCCCTCCAGGGTCGACTCGTCCACCTCGGCGTCGGGCGAGGACTCCACCTGCCAATCCGGCCCCTCCACGGAGGGCACCGACGTGCTGCGGGCCACGTCGAGTCGGGCCGCCAGGTCCCGGCCGCGCTCGGCCAGGCGGCGCGACCGTCCCTTCAGCCCCATCCCCCGCGCGGCCAGCAGCAGCCACAGGAGGGCGAGCCCCGCCGCGGCGTACAGCAGAACCGGCAGCTGGGCCTCGCTCCACTGCGGGACGTATTGTCCGAGCATCTGCTCCAGGCTGCGCGAGAGCGGGTGGTCGGGCATGCGCGCCAGGGCCCCCCAGGCCGCCCCGAGCGCCACGGCAAACAGAAAGACGACAAAGGTCAGGAACCGGTTGCGCCCGCGCCTGGACTCGACCTTCTTCAGCTCGGCGAGTCCGTCCCGGTAGGCCGCCGCGGCCACCTCCAGGTCCTGCAGCCGGGACTGCGCGTCGGCGCCGCGGCGGGCGGTCTCCTCGCGCTCGTCCTGCAGCGCCGCAAGGCGCCCCTCGTCGATCGCCAGCTCCCCGAGCTGCCGGTCCAGGTCGGCGATGTCCTCGTCGGTCTCGGCCACGAGTCGAAGATCGTCGTCGGTCTCCTCCGCCAGCTCGTCGGCGACGTACTCCAGGGGTGCGATGCCCGCCATCGCCTTGACGGTGTGGCTGTGGGCGTGAGGGGCGGTGATCTCGCGCTGCGCCAGGTAGAAGGAGTCCACGAACTCGTCGAAGTCGTAACCGATGAGCCCGTAGAGCGCGTCGTCCACCGCCGCGACGCCGCGCGCCATCGGCTCTTCCTCCTCACCGACGCGGTTGAGCCGGGCGCTGTGTGTCCCGTCGGCGTCGAGGAAGCGCGCGATCTCGTAGTGCTGCCCGTCGTCGACGGTGAAGCTGCAGCTGACGCGGCAGCTCGACTCCCCCCAGCGGATGATCTTGTCGACGTCCTGCGGGCCCACGGAGAAGGTCCGCCCGAACAGGGCGAAGCAGACCGTCTCCCCGATGGTGCTCTTGCCCGACTCATTGGGTCCGCTGATGGCGATCACGCCCTTGGGCGGCAGTTCCGAGAGCTCCAGCCCGGCATACTTCAGGACGTTCTTTGCAGAGATTGCGGTGATGATCATCAGGCGCCCTCTTCCGCCAGTGCGCTCAGCTTGCGGAGCACCAGGTCCACGGCCTCGTCAAAGCCCTCCTCGTCGAAGGCCTCACCGGAGTTGCGGCGGCGCTCGCGCTCCTCCTCACAGAATGCGGCGAAGTCCTGGGCCGGACCCAGAGACTCCGACGACCCCAGGGGCTTGTCCTCGCTCTCTCCTGCCATGGCGGCTCTCCGTTCTTATCGGCTGGAAGTGGGGTGGATGTGAAGGCCAGAGTATAGGAAGTTAGCCCGGCGAGGTCACGGCCCGGCTCACAGCACGCGGAAATAGGCGGCCTGCTCGGGCAGGTCGACCTCCCGCACCGCCAGCCGCAGGCGGCTGTCGGGGGCGAGCCCCGGCCGGGAGCGCACGCGCGTCTCCATGGCCAGCTCAGGGATCAGGACGGTGGACTTGCGCTCCCCCACCTCGACCACCTGCCCATCGCCGATCCAGTCTCGGCACCGGCTGAGGTAGACCAGCTTCCAGTGCTGATTGGACAGCCGTTCGGCCCTGCGGACCACGCCGCTCATGGCCTCGGCGGCGGCGATGCGCTGGGCCACCTCTTCCCGGCCCATCGGCCCCTGCCCGCGCAGGTGCGCGCGGATCTGCTGGTGGACCATGAGGTCCGCGTAGCGCCGCAGGGGGCTGGTGGCCCGGGCGTAGAGCTCGAGCCCGAGCCCCGCATGGGGACCGGGCAGACTCTGGCCCTGGCTGGGCTTGAACAGGCGCCGGTAGGCGTACATCTCCGACAGGGTCGCGGGCTCGCGGGCCTCGTCGGGCGGCGCCTGGGTCGCGAAGGGGATCGGGATCCCGCGCTCCGTCGCATAGCGCGCCGCCGCCTCCCCGGCCATCAGCATGGCGTCGGTGACCATCTCCCGACTGGTCAGCGGCGGCAGCGCGCGGATGCTCACCTCCCCGTCGACCACCCGCACGCTGACCTCGGGCAGGGTCAGGGCGGCGGCCCCCGCGGCCCGGCGCCGCTCCCGGAAGCGCCGGGTGAGCGCCAGCAGGGCGGCGAAGGGGGCCTCGTCCAGACGTCGCTCGACCTCGCCGTAGGTCAGTCGGGTGACCCGGACCCAGCTGGCCCGGGCCTCGATGTCTTCGGGCCGGCCGCCCGCGTCCAGCCTCAGCCCGAACGAGAGCGCCGGCGAGACCGCAGCGAGGCCCAGTCCCAGGCGCTCGGTGACCCCGTCGGGCAGCATGGGCACGGTGCGCTCGGGCAGATACAGATTGGCGGCCCGGGACCGGGCCTCGCGGTCGATCGCGCTGTCCGGCGGCGCGAGTGCCGCCACGTCGGCGACGTGCACCCACAGGCGATCGCCGTCCAGGCTGATGGCGTCGTCCGGGTCCAGGTTGCCCTCGTCGTCTATCGCGAAGGCCGTCAGGTGGGTGAGGTCGGTGCGCGTCTCCTCGGGCAGCTCGGGCACGGCGAGCCGGGGCGGATCCAGACCGACGGACAGCCTGCCGGGGTGGGGGTTGTGGGCGCGATCCCAGTAGGCCACGGCGACCAGGAGACGGTGCGCGTTCTCGGGGGACTCGGCGTGGCCCAGGGCCTGCAGGATCCGGCTGCGCTCGCTCTGGCGGTTGGCCAGGCGCTCGACCTCCCCCAGCGCCTTGCGGTCCTCCGGCCGGATCTCTCCGGCACGCAGCCGCTCCAGCAGGCCCTCCCAGGCCGCGGCCTCGTCGGCCTTCGCCCGGCGCGCCGCCCGGTCCGCCTCCACCCGCTCGGGCGAGCGAGCGCGGATCGCCTCCGGGGCGCCCTCGAAGTAGAGCCCCTCCGAGAGCAGCTGCCAGACCCCCCAGGCGCTCGCCGGGGTGTACTCGTCGAAGATGAGCTCCGCCAGCTCCCGGATGTCCGTCTCGGTCCCCTGCAGCAGCTCCCAGGCCTCCTCCAGCTCCCCCGGCGGCGGGCGCAGGTCGTCCACGCTCTCCAGGGGACCGGGGTGAAGAAGGCTGATGTCCTTGTCGCGCACGCGCTTGGTCTTGCCCCCCTCGAGCTCGATCTCGATCTTGTCGCTCACGGTCACCACCCGGGCCGGGCGGACCTTGTAGAGGACGAGGCTCTGGGGCGTATAGGCGGGCATGGCTCGAACCGGCTCGGGATGCTGGGGGCGACCCGGCAGGGGGCCGGGGCCGGCTATCATAGCGTCTCCGCCCCCCGGGAAGGAAACGCGCCCCGCCCCCGAGCTTGAGTTTCCCCCGGCCCGCCCTCAGCATTGGCACCAACCCTACGCGGACACCCGACGAGCAATCCCGACCATGAACGAACACTGGAAGCGCTTTCTCGAAGCCCGCTCGGCGGGCGTCGCCGACGACGGCGGGGTGCGCCTCGAGGGCGCCGACGCTCACCCCGAATGCGCCCTGTTCGACCTCTCCCACCTCGGCCTCATCGCCGCGGAGGGCGAAGACGCACAGGGCTTCCTCCAGGGCCAGATCACCAACGACGTCGCCCGGGCGATCCCCGGGCGCAGTCTGCTGGCGGGGTACTGCAATCCCAAGGGCAGGATGCTCGCCAGCCTTCGCCTGTTCCGCAGGGACGGCGCCATCTGTCTTCAGCTGCCCGCCGCCCTGCTCGAGGGGGTCCTCAAGCGTCTTCGCATGTTCGTTCTGCGCGCCAAAGCAGAGCTGCGCGACGCCAGCGACGAGTGGGTCCGGATCGGTCTGGCCGGCGACTGCGCGCCCGCCCTGCTGGACGCGCACCTCCGTGAGACGCCCGCCGAGGCCGATCAGGTGGTCCAGGAACGCGACCTCACCTGCATAAGGCTCCCCGGCCCGGTTCCCCGCTTTGAGCTGGTGGGCCCGGTCGAGGCGATTCAGCCCCTGTGGGAGGCCCTGGAGCAGCGGGCCAGACCGTCCGGCCGCGGGCACTGGGCCCTGCTCGACATACGCGCCGGCCTTCCGACGGTGCTGCCGGCGACCGCCG
>JASFUT010000049.1:0-14953 GCA_050050175.1 Chromatiales bacterium | reverse complement strand
GCGGCCTGGGGCGCGGTGCGCGACGTCTCCCAGCTCAAGAGCGGTCCGCGGGTCCTTGCGTAGGAAGAGAGGCGGCCAGCCGCGAACGGTTCGCGCTCAACGAGCGCTCCTACGGGTGCGGCAGATCGTCGTAGGCGCGGCTGGAAACCGCGGGAGGCTCGCTCTCAGCGAGCGTTCCCGAAGGGATGGCGGAGGCCTCGGCCGCTCGCCGCCATGAGCGCGATGAAGGGGTGGAAGCCGATGGACTGCAGGTACCGGGGTGGTCCCATGGCCTGGCTCCTGGTGGTGCTGTGGACCCTGAGTCTGTCCTCCGCGTCGGCACTGGCGGAGCCCAGTGTGCGTCCCGGCGTCAACGACCATTACGAAGACGCGCGCTATGAGGACTGGGTCGGAGTCTTCGAGTCGCCGCGGCGCGAGGTCTATGCCCGGCGCGACGCCATCGTCGACGCCCTGGGGCTGCAGGCGGGGATGGCCGTGGCGGACATCGGTGCCGGCACGGGCCTGTTCACCCGTCTGTTCGCCCGAGAGGTAGGGCCGCGGGGCCGCGTCTATGCGGTGGACATCGCGCCGGACTTCGTCGCGAGCATCATGGAGACGGCCCGGGCGCGGGGGCTGACCAACGTGGAGGGGGTGGTCAACGATCCGCGGGACGTGCACCTTCCCGAGGCGTCCGTCGATCTCGCTTTCCTGTGCGACACCTACCACCACCTCGAATACCCCAGGAGCATGCTGGAGAGCATCCGCCGGGCCCTGAAGCCCGGCGCGCAGCTGGTGGTGGTCGATTTCCGCCGGGTGCCGGGGCGGAGCTCGCCCTGGGTGATGGGTCACGTGCGCGCCGGGCGCGCGCAGGTGATCCGCGAGATCGAGGCCGCCGGATTCGAGCCTGTCGAGGACCGGGAGCTGCTGCGGACGAACTACTTCCTGCGATTCCGCCGCCTGTGAGCGGCCGGGACGTGCCGGCGTGGTCCGCCCCCGCGGGCTTTCAGCCGGCCCGTCTCGGCGCGAGGTTCAGGCAGTCCTGGCGCCAGCAGCACAGGGCCTGGTCGCAGTCGCCGTGCACCGCAGTGGCGAAGCAGTCGAAGTTGCCCTCCTGCCGCTGAAGCGCCCTGACCAGAGCTGTCTTGCTCTGCTTTCCGGGCCTGAGCCCGACCTGGATGGCCAGGGATCGGATCTGGCTCATGTTCATCTCTTCCACACTCCCGAGTTGCGCCCGGCGGGCCGGCAGGCTGGCGGGCTTTTGTTGATTTTCGAAGCCTTTTACCAGATGCCGGCGGCGGCGCCAAGTGCCCCGGCGGGGCGATGGGGGAGGGCAGACTGCATACGGGGGAAGGGACCCGCGGGGCGGATTCGAGGCGTGGGCCCGGGCCCAGCCGATCGGGATTCCCCGGGAGCCTGGTCAGGAGCCTCGCGCGCCGGGCAGGGCAGCGCGCAGCCGTTGCTGCGGGGGTCCTCGGCGGCCTTGTCGGACGGCCGAGAGCGGGACATGGGCTGCCTGCACGCGGGCGGTCAGAGCGATCCCCAGGAGCTCTTGCGGCGCTGGAACCGCAGGTGGGGGAGCAGCAGCCCCAGCACTATCCCGACCAGGACCACCCCGGCGCCGATCAGGAACCAGCGCTGCGCGCGGTCGTTGCGCAGGTCCCGGTTCTGCTGCTTGAGCTCCTCGACCTCCCGGGTCAGGGTGACCATGGTCTTGCGCAGGTCGTTGCGCTCCTCGGCGATGCGCACGGCGTTGGCCGAGGTCCGGCGCAGGGCCTCGAGCTCCTGCTGCAGGTCGTTCTTCACCTGCTGGAGCTGACCGTAGGCCTCGGTGAGCTCGGCATGCTCTTCCTGCAGGGTTGCGAGCTTGGCGCTGAGCCGACCCGGCTCGTCCTGCAGCTCCGCGAGCCGTTGCTCGGCCTTCGCAAGCCGGTCCCGGGCGCTCGGCTGGTCCATCAGCTGGCGAGTCAGGACGTAGCCGACCTCGCCGTCGCCGGCCCGCACCCGGGAGTAGCCCGTGTCCGGATTCGAGCTGAGCACCTCCACGGGGCTGCCGCTCGGCAGCATCTGCATGATGCGGTGCTCAGTGCTCTCGCCGCGCCGCATGGTCACCTTGAGCTGGTCGGTGACGTAGCGGGTGTCGGCCTGGGCGCCGCTGCACAGCGCGGCGAGCAGCAGGGTTGCGGCGAGCTTTCTCACGGTCACCTCGCGTTGGATGAGCACGGCGGTTCGCAAATGGATGGGCATTCTTCCAGATCGACCGCCGGATGTCCAAGATGCGCCGCACGCCTGCGCGCCGGGCTCAGCGGTAGAGCGGAAAGCTGATCAGGTGGTCGGCCGCCAGCCGGAAGGGTACGCGGTCGCCCACGCGGTGATCGTTGTGGCTGGGGAACAGGGAGAGCAGGGTGGAGCCGGTGTCGAGGCGCAGCGTATAGAGGATCTCGGCACCCTTGAAGGCGCGGTCCACCACCATGGCACTGAGGGGGCCTTCGGGGTCGGGCACGACATCATCGGGCCGGATCAGCACCTCCACGCGCGTGCCCAGATTGTCGGTATGGGTCCGCTTGCCCTTCAGCAGGCCGATCTCCGTGTCGATGGCGTCGGGCGCTACGATCGTGCCCTCGAGGAACCGGCCCTGCCCGATGAAGTCGGCGACAAAGCGGGTGGCGGGCTCGTGGTAGAGATTGTAGGGCGTGTCCCACTGCACGATCCGGCCCTGCTGCATGACGCCGACGTTGTCGGATATGGCGAAGGCCTCGTGCTGATCGTGGGTCACCAGGATCCCGGTGATGCCCTCGGCCTTGAGCAGGTCCCGGACCTCCACGCTGAGGTGCTCGCGCAGCTCCACGTCCAGGCTCGAGAACGGCTCGTCCAGGAGGAGAAGGTAGGGGCGCGGCGCCAGGGCCCGGGCGAGGGCGACCCGCTGCTGCTGTCCGCCCGACAGCTCGTGGGGGTAGCGGTCCTCCAGCCCCTGCAGACCCACCTCGGTGAGCACCCGTCGGGCGGCCTCGCGCCGCTCGGCCCGGGGTCTGTCGCGCAGACCGAAGGTGACGTTCCTGTAGACGTTCAGGTGGGGGAACAGGGCATAGTCCTGGAAGACCATGCCCAGGTGCCGTTTCTCCGGCGGACAGGTGTAGCCCGGCAGCGAAACCGTCTTCCCCGCCAGCTTGATCTGCCCGTGGTGAACGGGCTCGAAGCCCGCAACGGCCCGCAGGGCCGTGGTCTTGCCGCATCCGCTGGGACCGAGGAGGCTCACGATCTCCCCCCGGCTCACGCTCAGCGAAAAGTCACGGAAGACCGTCTCGGCCCCGTATCGGCACTCGATCGCGTCGACCTTGAGCACAGGCAAGCGGGATCACTCCATGGGAAGAGCGCGAATGATAACAAATCGTATTTCGGCCAGCGCGACCGCGGGGTGCGGCGGGGGGGTCAGGTCAGCAGGAGCTCGAGCAGGGCTTTCTGGGAATGCAGCCGGTTCTCCGCTTCGTCCCAGACGACGCTCCGGGGGCCGTCGATGACGGACGCCGCGACTTCCTCTCCCCTGTGGGCCGGCAGGCAGTGCATGAAGAGCGCATCCCCGGCGGCCCGCGCCATCAGGGCGTCGTCAACCTGGTAGCGGGCGAAGGCCCGCGCGCGCTGGCGCTGCTCCTCTTCCTGCCCCATGCTTGCCCAGACGTCGGTGACCAGGAGGTGCGCCCCCTCGGCCGCTTCGAGCGGGTCCCGCATGACGGTGCACCGCTCGCCCGCGGGCGCCAGGACGCGCGGGTCGGGCTCGTAGCCTTCCGGGCAGGCGATGCGCAGCCGGAAGTCCAGGCGTCTCGCGGCATTGATGTAGGAGTGGCACATGTTGTTGCCGTCGCCCACCCAGGTCACCGTACGCCCGGCGATGTCGCCCCGGTGCTCGTGCCAGGTCTGCATGTCGGCGAGCAGCTGGCACGGGTGCAGCAGGTCGGTCAGGGCATTGATCACGGGCACCCGGGAATGGGCGGCGAAGAGCTCCAGGTTCGCATGGTCGAATGTGCGGATCATGATGCAGTCGACCATACGGGAGAGGACGCGGGCGCTGTCTTCCACCGGCTCTCCGCGCCCTAGCTGGGTGTCGCGGGGGGAGAGGAACAGCGCGTGGCCGCCGAGCTGGGCCATGCCCGCCTCGAACGACACCCGGGTCCGGGTGGACGACTTCTCGAACACCATCGCCAGCGTGCGGTTCTTCAGCGGCTCGTGGATCTCGCCGGCACGGAGCATGCGCTTGAGCTCGGAGGCCCGGGCGAGCAGGGCCCGCAGCTCCCCGCTGCTCAGATCGAGCAGGGACAGGAAATGCCTGGGGGACGCTTCGTGGCTGGTCTGGGTCAATGTGGGATACCCGTTGCGGCGGGCCGGGGCCTACCCGGCCAGGAACGCCCTGATCAGGGCACCGACTCCGGCTGTGAGGAGATCGATCTCGTCTTCGGTCATCACCAGGGGGGGCAGGAGCCTGACGACCCGGCCCGCCGTGACGTTGACCAGTAGGCCCTGATCGAGCCCGAGCCGGACCAGCTCCGAGCAGTCCCGGTCCAGCTCGATTCCGACCATCAGGCCCATGCCGCGGATCTCGGCCACCCCCGCCGCCCCCTCGAGCTCGGAGCGCAGCCCCGCCATCAGCCGTTCGCCGAGCCATTGGGCGCGCTCTGCCAGGCCTTCCCGCTCCAGCACGTCGAGCACGGCCATGGCGGCGGCGCATGCGAGGGGGTTGCCGCCGAAGGTGGATCCGTGCGTCCCCGGGGTGAGCACCCGGGCCGCCTCGCCCCGTCCCAGGCAGGCGCCGATGGGGACTCCGTTGCCGAGCCCTTTCGCGAGGGTCATCACGTCCGGTGTTATGCCGCTGTGCTGGAAGGCGAACAGCCGCCCGGTTCGACCCATGCCGGTCTGCACCTCGTCGAGCATCATCAGCCAGCCCTGGCGGTCGCACAGCTCCCGCACCTGTGGCAGGTAGTCCGGCGGCGGAACCTGCACGCCCCCCTCGCCCTGGATGGGCTCGAGCATGACGGCCACCACGCTCTGGGTGGTGTCCGCCGCCTTCCGGATGCTCTCCAGGTCGCCGTAGGGCACCCGGACGAACCCCCGCACCAGCGGCTCGAAGCCTGCCTGCACCTTTCGGTTGCCGGTGGCGGTCAGGGTGGCCAGGGTGCGACCGTGGAAGGCGTTCTCCGCCACCACGATGGTGGGCACGTCCATGCCCTGGCGATGACCGTGCAGCCGGGCGATCTTTATCGCCGCCTCGTTGGCCTCGGCTCCGGAATTGGCAAAGAAGACGCGGTCCATGCCGGCCGCGGCGGCGAGGCGCTCGCCCAGGGACTGCTGGGCGGCCACCTGGTAGAGGTTGGATGTGTGCACCAGCTGGCGGGCCTGGGCGCACAGGGCCTGGGCCACGGCGGGGTGGGCGTGGCCCAGGCCGCAGACGGCGATCCCGCTCAGCGCATCCAGGTATCGGGTGCCCTCGGCATCCCACAGCCAGGCGCCTTCGCCGCGGGCGAAGGTGACCGGGAGGCGACTGTAGGTGGCCATCAACGGGTCAGCCATTGGTCCTTCCAGGGATGCGAAAAGACAAAAGGCAGCCGCCGCCCGGGGAACGTCCATCCCGGGCAGGCCCGCCGCCGCGAAAAACCGCTGATTCTAGGTTCGCCCACCCGCTGGTGCAAGTGCGCAGGGTGTGGAGCCTCAGTGTCGGATGAGCACGAGCAGGCGGTCGCCGCGCCGGATCTTGAGCGCTCGCAGCGCCCCCATGGCGCGCACCGCACGACCGACGTCCTCCGGGTCCGCCACC
This sequence comes from Chromatiales bacterium, assembly GCA_050050175.1. Classification (GTDB taxonomy): domain Bacteria; phylum Pseudomonadota; class Gammaproteobacteria; order Chromatiales; family Chromatiaceae; genus CAVQCX01. Next base: position 9,174 of record JASFUT010000049.1, on the reverse strand, counting down.
CGCTGGTCGTTCACCTCGAGGATCACGTCGCCCGGGCGCAGGCCCAGGCTCCAGGCGGCGCTGCCTTTCTCCACGGCGCCCACCTCCACGGCGTCGTAATGGCCCAGCCCCGAGCGGTCCTCGATGGCCCCCAGCTGGGTCCCCGCGAGCTCCGGGTGGAAGCGCTCGCCGCTCAGGTAGCCCTCCAGTGGATCGGCAATGACTCCACGCAGGCGCACGGGATGTCCCGCCTGCATGGCCTCGAGCTCGACGCCGCTGCCGACGGGCAGCAGGCCCAGTGCGTTGCGCAGGCCGGCGGCGGACCGGACGGGGCGGTCGTTGACCGACGTGATCACGTCACCCACGCGCAGGCCGGAGCGGTCGGCCGCCGAATCCTCTTCGACGTCGATCACCACCGCCCCCTTGCCCGGCCTCAGTCCCAGGGCCTCGGCCAGCTCCAAGGTCAGGTCCTGGGCCTGGATGCCGAATCGGCCGCGGCGCACCTCCCCGTACCGGATGAGCTGGTCCATGACCGATCGGGCCATGTTGGCGGGAATGGCGAAGCCGATGCCCACGCTTGCTCCGTTGGGAGCGAGTATGGCGGTATTGATGCCCACGAGCTCGCCGCGGAGGTTCACCAGAGGTCCGCCCGAATTGCCGGGATTGATGGAGGCGTCGGTCTGGATGAAGCTCTCGTAGCCCTCGATTCCGAGGCCGCTGCGGCCCAGGGCGCTGACGATGCCCGAGGTGACGGTCTGGTTGAGCCCGAACGGGCTGCCGATGGCCACCACGAAGTCCCCCACCCGGAGCTCGTCGGAGTTGCCCACGGGTACCGCCGTGAGGCCGTCCGCCTCGACGCGGATCAGGGCGATGTCGGTCTCCGGGTCGGCCCCCACCAGCTCACCGGCCAGCCGCCTGCCGTCCTGGAGGTTTACCCTGATCTCGTCCGCCTGGCCCACCACGTGGTTGTTGGTGAGCACATAGCCCCGCCGGGCGTCCACCACGACCCCCGATCCCAGGCTCTCCCGCTCCCCGTAGCCCTCGGGCACCTTGAAGAACCGACGGAAGAACGGATCGCTCAGCAGCGGGTGGTCCTGGATGCTGATGCGGGTGGACGTGGAGATGTTGACCACCGCCGGGGTGGTGCGCGCGAGCATGGGCGCAAGGCTCGGCAGCGGCTCGCCGTCCAGCGCGGCGGGGAGGGCCGCGGAGGCGGTCTGGCCGATGGCGAAGACGGCCGCCAGGGCCACCACGACCAGGGCGGAGAGACGGCGTGCTCCCCGGGTTTCGTGTATCGCTGGCTTCATTGTGGGGTGATCATCCTCCCGTTTTGTCTACGAACAGAACATAGACAGCCGCAGGGTGGGGTCGGGTTCCCAGGGTTGGCCCGGGGCCGGGCCTCCGCCGCGTCCTCGCACTCAGAATGGCAGGCCGTGGGCATGCGCGGTCATTCCCAGGATCATCGGGATGGAAAGCAGCGTATTGGTACGCGAAGCCATCGCGGCGATCTCCTTGGCCTTGGTCTTCTCCTCGTCGCTCGCCCGCTTGATGCCCAGCACTTTCGTCCGGTGGGCCAGATCAGCCCCCAGACGTTGAGCAGCATGATGGTGCCCAGCCAGGCCCCCGTGCCGATCACCTGGTAGCCGGGCTGGAAAGTGAAGGCGGCTATGAAGCCCGAGCCGCCTGCCGCATGCCTGGCCTCCAGCGCGAGGGCGCCGGTCAGCCAGGTGGCCAGCGCCGCTCAGCGGAACCACGGCAGTGCGCGCTGGAGATTGCGGCCGGCCGGGGTCCGTTCTTGTCGGCGGCTGCCGCACCCATGGCGGAGACCTGGAGGAAGTTGAAGTAGTACAGGAGCCCGATCCAGGTGATGCCCACGAGGACGCGGGTCCGGACCCAGAACTCCCAGGGATCGATCGCGCCGCCGGGTCCGAGCGCGAAGACCAGGATTACCGCCAGGACGATGCCGGATACCAGGGTGCGGGAATGCTGTTGAGCGGGTCTGCGTCAGTCGCCTCCCTCTCCCTTTGAATGCTTGTCATTACGGCGTGTGCGGCGCTGCTGCAAGAAGAAACGCCGCTCCCCGCGCTCGGGCAACGGCGTCTCCGATCCCCGTGGCGGGGGCCTCAGGAAGCGAAGTTCTCCGCGACGAAGTCCCAGTTGACGATCTTCCAGAGCTCCTCGAGGTACTTGGGCCGCGCGTTGCGGTAGTCGATATAGTAGGCGTGCTCCCAGACGTCCGCCGTGAGCAGTGCCTTCTTGCCCGCGGTCATCGGCGTGCCGGCGTTGGACGTGTTGTAGATCTCCAGGCTGCCGTCGTCGTTCTTGACCAGCCAGGTCCAGCCCGAGCCGAAGTTGCCGGCGCCCGCCTTGCCGAACTGCTCCTTGAAGGCCTCGAAGGAGCCGAATGCCTTGTCGATGGCGCCCGCCAGCTCACCTGATGGGGCGTTGTCCTCGGACGGGGCCCGCAGGCAGTTCCAGTAGAAGCTGTGGTTCCACACCTGGGCGGCGTTGTTGAACACCCCGCCCTCGGCTTTCATGATGATGTCCTCGAGCGGCAGGCTGTCGAACTCGGTTCCCGGAATCAGGTTGTTCAGGTTGTTGACGTAGGTCTGGTGGTGCTTGCCGTAGTGGTAGTCTAGGGTTTCGGCGGAGATCACCGGCTCCAGTGCGTTCTTTTCGAAGGGTAGAGGGGGAAGTTCATGGGCCATCGTTTCGTCCTCTCAAGCTGAGTTTCGGGACCCGCGCGCCGCCAGAGGCGGCTCCCGCGGTAAAAGACCTAGTATTTTTCTAAGTAAAGCGCTGGTCGAGATACTAATGATCAGGAAACGTCTTTGCAAATTGGGGACGGAGCGATCGTAACCAAGGGGGCGCGGTGGATCCGGTCGAGCTGAGCATTTTCTCCAGCCGTCTCGAGGCCGTGTGCGACGAGATGGGCGCGGTGCTCCGAAACGCCGCCTTCTCGCCCAACATCCGGGACCGCCTGGATTTCTCCTGCGCGGTGTTCGACGCCCGGGGGGAGCTTTGCGCCCAGGCGGCGCACATCCCCGTCCACCTGGGGAGCATGGCCTACGCCATGCGCGGCATCGTCGAGCGGCTGAGCTGGAGCGCCGGCGATGCGGTCATCCTGAACGACCCTTACCTGGGCGGCACCCACCTGCCCGACGTCACCCTGATCTCCCCGGTGTTCGCCGGCGTGGAGTGCCTTGGCTTCGTCGTCAACCGCGCCCACCACGCGGACATCGGTGCGGAGGCGCCGGGGTCCATGCCCGTGTCGTCCAGCCTCGCCGAGGAGGGGCTTGTGATACCCCCCACCCACCTGGTGCGCGCGGGGCGGCTGGACCCACAGGTGCTGGACGGCATCGCCGGCGGCACCCGGAATCCGGAGGAAGCCTACGGTGACTTCTCCGCCCAACTGAGCGCCAACCGGACCGGCGTGGCGCGCCTGAAGGCCCTGGTGGACGACTGGGGCCCGGCGGGCCTGCGCTCCGGGCTCGCCGCCCTGAACGACTATGCCGAGCGCCTGGCCCTGGGCGCGCTGTCCTGCATTCCGGAAGGCGATTACGGGTTCTGCGACCTGATGGACGACGACGGCCAGGGCACGTTCGACATCCCCATCCGGGTGAGGCTGAGCGTGCGGGAGGGACGCGCCGACGTGAGCTTCGCGGGCACGTCCGCGCAGGTGCGGGGGAACATCAACTGCCCCCTGTCGGTGGCGGCCGCGGCGGTCTTCTATGTGTTTCGCTGCCTGATGCCCCCGCAGACGCCCGCCTGTGAGGGGGCGTTTCGCCCGATCCGCCTGTCGGCCCCGGAGGGCTGCCTGCTCAACGCCCGGCCTCCGGCGGGGGTCGCCGCCGGAAACGTCGAGACGAGCTCGCGGGTGGTCGACGCGGTGCTGGGGGCACTCGCGCTGGCAATGCCGGAACGGCTCCCGGCCGCAAGCCACGGCAGCATGAACAACCTGGCCATGGGCAGCGACGCCCCCGGCCCTGCCTGGGACTACTACGAGACCATCGGCGGCGGAATGGGGGCGGGTCCCGCCGGTGGCGGGCTCTCCGGGGTGCAGACGCACATGACAAACACCCGTAATACCCCCGTCGAGGTCGTGGAGAGCCGCTTCCCGCTGCGGGTCACCCGGTATGCGCTGAGGCGGGGATCGGGCGGCCGGGGCCTGCGCCCGGGCGGCGACGGCCTGGTCCGTGAGCTGCAGTTTCTCGCCCCGGCCCGGGTTTCTCTGCTCACGGAGCGGCGCCGCCATGCGCCCTGGGGCAGCGCAGGGGGCGGCAGCGGGACGCCGGGGCGCAATCTGTACAACGATGCGGTGCTGCCCCCGAAAGCCGAGATCGCCGTCTCGATCGGCGACCGCATCCGTGTGGAGAGCGCGGGCGGGGGCGGCTGGGGGAGTACCGAGGGGCGGTAATCGGCGGCCGGCGGCCCCTGCACGGCCGCCCGCCGCCGGTCAGCCGACCTGCTGGACGGAGATCACGGTCACCGCCGTCGCCTGCGGGCCCTCGTCGCCGGACTCCTCGACGAAGAAGACCGGCATCCCGATCTGGAGGGTGTCGAAGTCGCCGTTCAGCAGGGCATTGCGGTGGAAGTAGATGTCGCGTCCGTCGAGGGTCCCTATCCGGCCGTAGCCTTCCGCCTTGGCCAGCATGTCGATCTGACCCTGGGGGGGCGCCTCGTGGCTCTTGACCTTGCCGCGGCGCACGCGGATGCGGTCTTCCAGCTGGCGTTTCACCGCGTTGAAGGCGTCGCGCACGGCCACATAGACGTCCTCGCTCTCATGGTGGTCCGGCTTGGTGCGGTCGGCCACCAGCTCGCCCTCGGGCACTGTGACGAGGACCCGGACCCGGTAGAGATTCCCCTTGTGGTGATGCTTGTGCGGCAGCTCGACAACCACGCGGCAGCTCAGGATCTGATCGCTGAACCGGTCGAGCTTGCTCGCTTTCTCGCGGATCCTGGCTTCGACGGCCGCGGAGGGCGGCATGTCCCGGAAGGTGACTTGCAGTGGCAGCTGCATAGGTAACTCCCTCCAATCTATCTGGGCGCTCACACGCCGTTGTCGCGCCCCCTCGCGGGGGTCGCGTGCTTGCTCCGCCCGGCCGCAGGCCCGGCGGACGAAAGGTCCTTCAGCCCGCCCGGGCGAAATGCCCGGTCCGGGCCCCGCGGGTCAGCCGGCGGAGCCGATCCGCGGTGACATGTGCCAGGGTGCGCGGGTCGCCCGCCTCGATGCAGAGGTCCGCCATTGTGGCCCGCGCCTTGTCCACCAGGGTCTGCAGGCCACAGCGTCCGACGAGCGGCGGGACGGCACCCGGAGTGCAGTCGACGGGCACGTGGTCCGCGTCACGGGCAAGCTGCACCTCGCGGCCGAGGGCCTCTCCCGCTGCGCGGAGGCGCAGCCGGCGCTGCCCGGGGATCGGTGCGAGATGAAAGCTGTCGCCGTCGCCGACACCCTCGGCGTCGCGCTCCGCGGGCGCGCGGGCGGGCGCCGCGGCGTTGCGGCTGGTGCAGGTCTTGGGATGGGGTGGGGTCGTGAACTCGGCCTGGTGCTCTCTGAGAAAGGTTTTCAGCTTGCCCGCAAGCGCCATGAATGCTCACCTCGTGCCGGGGAGGCTGTCGGACCGTCTACCGCTGTTCCGGGACGGAGGCGCCGGCGTCTCGATCGTTCCGGACCTCTCGTCGCGCAGCCCCTTGGTGCGCCTTGCCCCCATCTCCCGGGGGCGGGCGCCCAAACCCGCGTGACCCTCCGCGACGGTATTCGTGTCGCCTCTGCTCTAAGAGTAGATGAACGGGACCTGCCGCGCACGGGCTGCCATGGCGGCTGGGCTCAGGGGGAGGCGTCGCGCAGCCGCAACAGCGTGTGGACCGTGCGCCAGAGGCTCAGGGCGTCCCGCAGCCCCGGGTCGGAGACGTGCCCCAGGCCCTCGATCAGGAATACCCGCGAGTCCGGCACCTGCAGTGCCCGGGCCAGGTCGCGCGTCTCGGGGAACGGCACCACAGGATCGTCGCGCCCGTGCACGAGCAGGGCCGGCAGGTCGACCCCCGCCAGATCGGCGCAGGAGAGATCCAGAGCGCCGACCCCGTCGCGGACGGCCCGGGGCAGGGCCAGGAAGAGGTCGCGGAACCGGGCGGGGCTCTCGTTCTCGACGAACGTGAGGACCGCCCGGCCCTCGGGCCCCAGGGGCGGTACGACTCCGGCGGGCCCCGCATCGGAGTCGGCCGCGGCCATGCGTCGCTCCGCCAGCCCGCCAAGGGCCCGGCGATCCCCCGGGTCGGCGATTCTGTCGAGCTCGCTGAGCACGAACGCCCACCGGGCGTGGACGATGGGGTGCCTGCTCAGCCGCGTCCCGCCGTGTTCGTACTCCCCGGTCATCTGGAAGCGCAGTGTCCGAAGCAGGTCGTAGTAGGCACCTATGGTGACCAGGAAGTCCGGTCGGGCGTCGCGCCGGGCGTCCCGCAGCGCCAGAATGGCCGGGCCGGCCGCCACGCTGATAGCGGCGACGCCGGCCCGGCGGGTCCGGGTGCGGTCCCGCAGGCGGTCGAGAACGCCCAGGGCCTGGGCGATCTCCTCGACGGTTGAGGTGCGCAGCTGCCGTCGGGCGAGGCTGGGCAGGTGCGGCACGGCGACCAGGAATCCCGCCCGCGCCAGCTGGCGGGCGAACACCGTCAGCCGCGCGTCGTCCTTGCCCCGGGGAGTGAGTCCGTGTATCAGAAGCAGGGCGGCGCCCGGCGATGGGCCGGCGCGGTAGAGATCCATCCGTTCCACGGGATCTCCCGGCTCGAGCGGGAGGCTGGTGCGCACTGCCGGCGGACGGGGATCGAGCCAGGCCGGGAACGGCTGGCCGGCGATGTCGGCGACGGCCAGCGCCACGGCGGCGGTCCGCTTCAGGCCGGGCCAGAGCGCGACCAGGACCCCGATCAGGACAATTGCGACGACCAGTCGTTTCGGGCTGCTGCGCATTCGGCCCCCGGACCCTTCCCCGACGGTATTGTCGTTGGGTATACGCGGCCCCGCCAGGATGCCATTCCACGAGGCCTGCCCTTAGGCTCCCGGGCATCGGGTGTATCGAGCAATCCACAGGGTGGACGGCGGGCGGTAGACTGGGCGGAGCGAGTGGGCCCCGGTCGGTGCGGGGGCAGTCAGGAGTCGAGGCCATGTGCGGGATCTGCGGGGAGCTGAGGTTCGACGGACGGCCGGCAGATCTGGCAGCGGTCGCACGTATGACGGAGCGGCTCGAGCGCCGGGGGCCGGACCACGGCGGCGCCTATGCGGATGGCGCTCTGGCGATGGGGCACCGCAGGCTGTCGATCATCGACCTGTCCGAGCGCTCCAGCCAGCCCCTGGTCGATCAGGAGCTGGGTGTCGCCCTGGTCTTCAACGGCACCGTCTACAACTACCGGGAGCTGCGCGCGGATCTGCGCGAGCGGGGCTACCACTTCTTCTCCGACGGGGACAGCGAGGTGATCATCAAGGCGTGGCACGCCTGGGGCGAGGCCTGCTGCGATCACCTGCACGGCATGTTTGCCTTCGCCCTCTGGGACATGCGCCGACGGTGTCTGTTCCTGGCGCGCGACCGGCTGGGCATCAAGCCCCTGTACTTCACCGCCGACGGCGCCCGCTTTCGCTTCGCGTCCAGCCCGCAGGCGCTGCTCGCCGGGGGCGGGGTGGACACGGCCATCGACCCCGTGGCGCTCCATCACCAATTCACCCTGCACGGCGTCGTCCCAGCCCCCCGCACCATCCTGGAGGGTGTGCGCAAGGTTCCGCCCGCCACCTGGCTCCGGGTCGGCGTGGAAGGGCGCCGGACCGAGCAGCGCTACTGGCGCCTGGAGGCCGGGCGTCCTGGCGAGCCGCTGTCCGATGCCGAGTGGCTGACCCTGCTGCACGAGTCCCTGCGCTCGGCGGTGCGGCGCCGCAACGAGGTGGCCGACGTCCCCGTAGGCGTGCTCCTGTCCGGCGGGCTGGACTCGAGTCTGCTGGTGGCCCTCCTGGCGGAGAGCGGGGTGAACGACCTTCGGACCTTCTCAGTGGGCTTCGAGGACCAGCCCGAGGAGAAGGGCAGCGAGTTCGAATACTCCGACCAGGTCGTGGAATGGTACGCCACGGACCACCGGAAGCTGCGCATACCCAACGAGGAGGTCCTGAGGCGGCTGCCGGAGGCCGTCGACGCCATGGCCGAGCCGATGTTCGGTCAGGACGCCGTGGCCTTCTACCTGCTCGCGGAGCAGGTCTCCCGCGAGGTCAAGGTGGTGCAGTCGGGCCAGGGGGCGGACGAGGTGTTCGGCGGCTACTTCTGGTATCCGCGCATGATGGCCGAGACCGGCGGTGAGCCGGTCGACCGGTTCGCCCGGCATTACTTCGACCGGGACCACGAGGAGCTCATGCAGATGGTCACGCCGCCCTGCCGCGGGACGGACCATACCCGGGCGCTGATCGCCGGGCTGCTGGCCGAGCCCGGGGCGGAGAGCTTCATGGATGCCGTCCTGCGCATGGACGTGACCACCCTGATCGTGGACGACCCGGTGAAACGGGTGGACAACATGACCATGGCCTGGGGGCTGGAGGCGCGCGTCCCCTTCCTGGACCACCAGCTGGTCGAGCTGGCGGCACGCTGTCCCCCGGAGCTCAAGCTCCGCGAGGGCGGCAAGTACCCCCTCAAGGCGATGGCCCGCGGGATTCTTCCGGACGCGGTCATCGACCGCCCGAAGGGCTACTTTCCCATGCCGGCGCTGAAGTACGTGCGCGGCGAGTTCCTGCAGCTGATGCGGGACATCCTCAACTCGCAAGCCTGCCGGGAGCGCGGACTCTACAGCCGGAGCTACGTCGACCTCCTGCTCGCCGCCCCCGAGACCCACCACACCCGCATCCGAGGCAGCAAGCTCTGGCACAGCGCCTTGCTGGAGTACTGGCTGCAGAGGAATGTGGATGGAAGGCAGTAGACGGTACGAAGTAGACAGTAGACAGGGAAGACCCCCACTCCGCCCGATGCGTGGTGACGCCGTTGAGCGCTTTCGCCTCGCGGTGGGCCAGTAGACTCCTGAACGCCGCGCGGGCGTGTGCTCGGTCCCATACCAATCGTTTGCTTCAGAGCCCCTCCCATGGGCCAAGGCAAGGCGCGTCCCGCAGGCAATGGTGATCCCATTGCCAAGGGGCGCAACGCAGCATTGGCCCATGCGAGGGGCTTGCGTAGGACG
>JASFUT010000048.1:0-15081 GCA_050050175.1 Chromatiales bacterium | reverse complement strand
CGAAGACAGCCGGAAGGCCTCAGCGCCTCCCGGCCGCCACCCACTGTCGGACCGCCGCGGGGTCGAGGAAATACTGGCAGAGCTCCTCGCCCCCGCCGGCCAGCACGGGGACGCGCGTATGGTAGCGATCCCGCAGCTCCGCGTCCCTGTCGATGTCCACCACGTCCACCTCTATCCCGAGCTCATCGTCGAGGGCGGCGAGGTCCCTGAGCATGTCCTCGCACAGGTGGCAGCCGTGGCGGTAGTAGAGCCGCAGCCGCGCGCCGGCCGCGGTCATCGAGGTACGCGCATGGCGAGGAATATGGGGCCCGTATCCCGCTGCACGAGGACCGCCACGCTCTTGCCGGCCGGGAGCTCATCGACGATGCTCCGGAACGCGTCGGTTCCCTCGATCCGCTTGTTGTCGATCATGAGGATCACGTCGCCGTCGCGCAGACCCGCTGTGCGCGCGGGTCCGGGCTGCACTTCCGATACCACCACCCCTTCCTGATCGCCGATGCCCAGGGCCTCGCGCTGGTCGTCCGAAATGTCGGCGACCACCAGCCCGAGAGAGACACTGCGGACCTTGCCGGGCTCGGTCTGCCCGCCCGCCGCCAGCTGCGGCTGATCGGGCAGCTCGCCGATTTCGACTTTGATCTTCCTGCGCTCGCCATTGCGCAGGATGCTCAGCTCGGCGCTCTCCTCGACTGCCGTGGCGCCCACCAGCGGTGGCAGGGACGCGGAGCTGGGGACGTCGATGCCGTTGTAGCGAAGGATCACGTCTCCGGGCTGCAGCCCCGCCGCCTCGGCCGGGCTGTCGGGCAGCACCCGCGAGATGAGGGCGCCCCGGGGGAGCTCCATCCCGAAGGAGTCCGCGAGATCGCGTGTCACGTCCTGGATGAGGACGCCCAGCCACCCGCGCGTGACGCGGCCGTCGGCGCGGAGCTGGTCGATCACATTCATGGCCACGTCGATCGGAATGGCGAACGACAGGCCCATGAATCCACCGGTACGGCTGTAGATCTGTGAGTTGACCCCCACCACCTCGCCGTCCAGATTGAACAGCGGCCCGCCGGAGTTCCCGGGGTTGATGGCCACGTCCGTCTGGATGAAAGGCACGTAGTTCTCGCTCGGCAGATTCCGGCCCTTGGCGCTCACGATTCCCGCGGTGGCGGAGTGGTCGAAGCCGAACGGCGACCCGATCGCCAGCACCCATTCGCCGACCTTGAGCGGCTTGTCCCGCGGCGCGATGGTCACCGTGGGCAAGCCTTCGGCGTCGATCTTCAGCAGCGCGATATCCGACTGCTTGTCGCTGCCCACCACCCGGGCGACGAACTCCCGCCGATCGGACAGCCGCACGACGATCTCGTCTGCCTGGTGGACCACATGGTGGTTGGTCACCACGTAGCCGTCTTCCGAGACGATGAACCCCGATCCCAGCGACTGGGTGTCGAAATCCTTGAGTCCGCGGCCTTCCTCGTCGAGGAATCGCTTGAGAAAGTCGTGAAACGGACTGTCCTCGGGGAGATCCGGGATCTCGAAGCCGTGGAAGCGTTCCGGGAGCTTGGACACCCGCTGCTCGGTGCTGATGTTGACCACCGCGGGGCTCGTGCGCTCGACCAGCCCCGAGAAGTCCGGCAGGGCCGTCACCGGGCGTGCCTGAGCCGCACCCGCCAGTGCGAGGACCGTCAACGTCAGGAACAGCCTGGGCCAGATCTTGGTGAGATCGTGCATCGAGTCACTCCTTCGGAATTGCAGTGAGCTTCAGGTGCCTTGGAGGTCGACCGCACCGAGGGCGACCGCAGGTGCCGGGACCGCACGCAGGACGACCGCCTGATAGCGACCCCGCCGCGCCGACCTGGCGCTGAAGCGGCGTGCCCACACGAAGCCGCCGATCAGCCCAAGTAGACCGCCCAGGATGCCCGCCGGTTCCCCGCCGGCTGCGGCATCCGGCCCGGCCAGGAGAGCGAGGAACACGGCGCCGCCCAGCAGGCCGATCAGCGGCGCCATGTACATCGCCAGCGCGGCACGCACGAGCGCGGAGTCATTCAGCCCGATGACGACAGGGTCGCCGACTGCTGCGCCCGCTCTGTTTAGGGCCCGGATCCTGCTCGTACGGTTGCCGAAGACGCGCCCGATCAGCGCCGTGCCGCAACCCTTGCCTGCGGAGCATTGCCCGCAGGCACTGCCCCGCTCGGTCTCTACCAGGGCGACACCGTCCTCCACGGCGATGACGCGGCCCCGTTCCTCGATCATGGGGTGTTGCCCTCCCCCGAGAAACGGATGCCTTCGGCCACCGCCTTGACCATGCGCTCGGGCACCTCGCCTACGACGGTCACCTGGTGTCCCGCGATCTCCTGGCCGTAGGCGTTGAGTGCCCCCATGCCGGAAGGTCCGCGGAAACCCCGCACGGCCTGGCTCGGCTCGATGTAGACCGATACGCTCGCCAGACCGTCGGTGAGAACGAAATGCTCCAACCGGGAACCGCTCTCGCTGTCCACCCGTAGATCCTGCACACTGAGCCGGAACCCCGGCGGCAACCCGTCGAAGGTCCAGCGGCCGGGGTCGTGCCGGCCCGGACGCACAACGGATCGGGGGACCGAGTGCCCGACCAGGGCCTCGGTGTCGATGTCAAGGGCCGACGCCTCGTACTCCATTTGCGGGTCGACCCGCAGGTCGGTGAACATGATCTGCGCCACCGGCCTGTGGCCCTCGCCCAGCATGTCGGTCTTTACGGGCAGCCCGTAATCCTCGTCCAGGTACAGCCGGTAGCCGTAGCGGTAGCTGTCCCGTGGAAGTATGGACACCACCCGCGCAGGTCGCCCCGCGATGCGCTCCTTGTCATCGTCCAGCACGAAGCTGTAGTAGTCTCGAAGCTCGTGCAGTCGGTCCGGCAGCAGGTTGGGCACCCCGAAACGGCTGCGGCGCTTGTCGATCGACACCGAGTTGGTGTTCGGGGAAATGCAGGTAACGGTCTGGTTGTCGCGCACCACCTCTCGTGGCTCGCCATTGAGAGAAGTCAGGCGCTCGCGCTCGTGCTGACCGTCCACCGTATGCACGATGCGCATGGTCTCGAGCTGGCTGCCGTGGAGATAGACGAAGGTGCCCTCGTAGTCGAGGCTGCGTGCGGCGTTGTCCATCTTCTCGAGCCAGTGCAGAGCGTCGTCCTCCTGAGCCGTCGAGCCGGCCGGAGGGGAGATCACGAGGGCGGTTGCAAAGGCGAGCCAGGTGGAAACCGCTCCTGCCATGCCGTTCACCGGCCCGCGTCGTAGCTCACGAAACTGGCATAGGGCAGCACCCGATGGACCGCTCCGGGGGCCAGATACTCGCCGTGATCCACCAGATATTGATTCAGTTTCGACTCGACCTCCGGGTCCACCTGCCGCCAACGGGTGCCGTCCTCGGCGACCTGCACAGCAGGCGCCGGGGCCCCGCCGGCTTCGGCCACCGGTTTCTGCAGCGGGGGCGTGCTGACGATGTCCGGGGCCAGCGTGATAGCGACTACGGCTACAGAAGCGGCCAGCGCCCCACCCGCCGCCGGTCGCAGCCACCGGGGCGCACGCAGCCTGGTGCGTATCCCGGGCGCCAGAACGGTGGGCTCCGAGCGGATCCGCTCCGCGACCGCATCGGCGATCCCACGGCTTACGGGTCTTACCGCCTCGCCACGCATCAGATCACCGATCAGGTGGTACCGGTCCCACGCCGCCCGCAGATCCCTGCGGCTGGACAGCAGCCCGAGCACCCGGTCCGTGTCTGCCCGGAGCAGGGCACCGTCCAGCAGCGCCGAGACCTCTTCCCTTTCGCCGTCGTTCATGATCGCACCTGATCCTAGTCGTTGCTCAACAACGGTTTAAGCCTCGCATCGATCGCTTCGCGCGCCCTGAAGATGCGGGATCGCACCGTTCCGATCGGGCACGACATGGCACTGGCGATCTCATCGTAGCTCAGCCCTTCCAGCTCCCGCAGGGTGATGGCCGTGCGGAGATCTTCCGGAAGATCGTCGATGGCCTTTTTGACCGTCTCGGCGATCTCGCGTTCCAGGAGAAAGCTCTCGGGCGTCGCATGCTCTTTGAGCCTGACGCCCACATCGAGCTGCTCGGCCATCTCGGAATCGAGGTCCGTGTCGGGAGGGCGTCGCCCCTGAGCCACCAGGAAGTTCTTGGCGGTGTTGATGGCGATCCGGTAAAGCCATGTGTAGAAGGCGCTCTCCCCGCGGAAACGGGGCAGCGCCTTGTAGGCCTTGATGAACGCTTCCTGAGCAACGTCCATGGCCTCGTTGGGATCGCGAACGTAGCGAGACACCAGGTTGGTGACCTTCTGCTGATACTTGAGCACCAGAAGATCGAAGGCCTTCTTGTCACCGCGCTGCGCACGCGCCACCAGCTCCTGATCTACGGCCCGGTCGCCCATCGACGATCCTTCCCGGGGGCGCTCGGCCGGTATCCCGGACCCGCTCTGAGTGAATGGACAATGACCTGTTGGAATAGTTCGCGCTCGCCGGATCCGCCCGACGAACGGCCCCCGAGTTCTCGGTGCGGGGGAATTGGGCTAGGATGCGGGTACCGGTGCATGGGGTCTCAAGCGGTGTGGTTGGCGCCTGCCGCCGATGGGGCCTGCGTGGAATACAGCCGGGGATTATGAACACAAAGCGGCAGGGCGGCAAATCGGAGTCCCCCCGGTGTCCAACGATCTCTATCACGACGTCCTGATCATTGGAAGCGGCGCGGCCGGTCTGAGCCTGGCGTTGAGGCTGCCCCCCGATCAGCGCGTGGCGGTGGTCTCCAAGCGCGAGCTCGCGGAGGGCAACACGCTGTACGCACAGGGCGGGATCTCCGCCGTGCTGGACAAGAAGGATTCCGTTGACTCGCATGTCGAAGACACCCTCAACGCCGGGGCCGGGCTGTGCGATCCCGAGGTCGTCAGAGTGGTGGTCGAGCGGGGCCCGGCGAACATCCGCTGGCTCCTCGAGGAAGGCGTGCAGTTCACCCGTGACCGAGGGGAGTCCGGCGAGCAGTATCATCTGACACGGGAGGGTGGGCACTCCCACCGGCGCGTGATCCACGCGGCCGATGCCACGGGCCGGGCGGTGGAGACCACCCTTGAGGATCAGGTCCGGCGGCGCCCGAACGTCGAGCTGTTCGAGAGCCACATCGCCGTGGACCTGATCACGGCACGCAAGACCGGATGGGGGGAGAACCGCTGCCTCGGCGCCTATGTCCTGAATCTGCAGGCCCATCGCGTCTGCACCTTCCGTGCACGATTCGTGGTTCTCGCCACCGGGGGGGCGAGCAAGGTCTACCTGTTCACCAGCAATCCGGACGTATCGACCGGCGACGGCATCGCCATGGCCTGGCGGGCGGGATGCCGGGTGGCCAACATGGAGTTCATACAGTTCCACCCCACCTGTCTCTACCACCCACAGGCCAAGTCGTTCCTCATAACCGAGGCCCTGCGCGGCGAGGGTGCGAAGCTGCGTCTTCCCGACGGCACCCGGTTCATGCCCCGCTTCGACGAGCGTGCGGAGCTGGCGCCCCGGGACATCGTGGCCCGGGCCATCGACCATGAAATGAAGCGCCTGGGCGCGGAATGCGTGTTCCTGGACATCACCCACAAGGCCCCCGCCTTCGTCCGCGAGCACTTCCCGACGATCTATCGGCGCTGCATGGACTTCGGGATCGACATCACGCGCGAGCCGATTCCGGTGGTCCCCGCAGCCCACTACACCTGCGGTGGCGTTGTCACCGACCGCAATGCACACACTGATCTGCCCTGCCTCTATGCCGTCGGCGAGACCGCGTACACGGGCCTGCACGGGGCCAACCGCATGGCAAGCAACTCCCTGCTGGAGTGCCTGGTGTTCGGCGAGCTGGCGGCCGAGCATATCAAGGCGTCCGCGGCGCAGGTCCCGGAGCCCGGCCCCCTTCCCTCCTGGGACGAGAGCCGGGTGACGGACTCCGACGAGGAGGTCGTGGTCGCCCACAACTGGGACGAGCTCCGCCGTTTCATGTGGGACTATGTCGGCATCGTGCGGAGCAACAAGCGTCTCGAGCGCGCCAGGCGAAGGGCCGACATGCTGCGCTATGAGATCCGCGAGTACTACAGCAGCTTCCGCGTCACCAACGATCTGCTGGAGCTTCGAAACCTTGTCGATGTGGCGGATCTGATCATCCGCGCCGCGCAGGGCCGGCGGGAGAGCCGGGGGCTCCACTACAACATCGACTTCCCCAAGCAGGACGACGCCTTCCAGCGCAAGCCTACGGTGATGATCCCGGACAACTACGCGCCACGGCCCTGATCGGCCGGCTCTCCGGCCAACAGCGCCGCGCGCAGACGTCGGTGGGTATCGGCGGCCAGGGCATCCGCCGGCAGGACCAGGGTTCGCCTGTGCAGGCGCCCCACCGACAGCCTCAAGACCACCAGCCAGGGCAGGACCAGGGTGGAGTGATGGAGACGCGCCGCCTCCACGGTGCCGTCCGCCCTTCGCACCCACCACTCGCCGCGGCCTCGCCACTCTGCGGATCTCACCGCGGTGTCCCCGCGGTGCAGCACATGGGCGCGCAGCGCGTCGGCCAGCCCGAGCAGTACCAGGCCGGCCAGCGCGGCCCGGCCCCCCCAGCCGAAGGGGAGCGCCAGGCACGTCCCGACGGCCGCCGCGTGGATCCCTGTCAAGGCCAGCGCCAGCCGGATCGAGGGCCGCGGCTCAATCCGCAGGAGGGCAGGTCTTGATGAGATGGACAATCCGGCGCACATCCCTGTCGCTGGGCACGGCCTGGCCGAGGAGCCAGCTCTGGAGCGTCTGGTCGGGAAGCTCGAGCAGGCGTACGAAGACGGACCGCCCGTGCCCGTCCAGTCGATCGTATCCCCCGTCCAAAAAGCGCTCCAGCAGCAGATCGAGCTCGAGCATGCCCCGGCGGCAGCGCCAGCGCATTCGCCCCTGAACGGTGGACGTGGCCACGGGCATGGATCAGAGTGCGTGCCCGAGCATCAGGTGCTTGATCCGGCCGATGGCGCGGGTCGGGTTGAGGCCCTTGGGGCAGACCGCCGCACAGTTCATGATGCTGTGGCACCGGAACAGGCTGTAAGGCCCCTCCAGGTCGTCGAGACGCTCTTCCGTGGCCTGGTCCCGGCTGTCGGCGAGGAACCGCCAGGCCTGGAGCAGGGCTGCGGGACCGCGGAACTTCTCGGGATTCCACCAGAAGGACGGACAGGCGGTTGAGCAGCAGGCGCACAGAATGCATTCGTAGAGGCCGTCCAGCCGCTCGCGCTCGGCGGGCGACTGCTGGATCTCCGCCTCGGGCTCGGGATCATGGCGGATCAGGTAGGGCTTGACTGCCCGGTACTGGCGGTAGAATGCGCTCAGGTCGACCACCAGGTCCCGGATCACCGGCATGCCGGGCATGGGCCGCACCTCGACGGGCTCCTTGAGATCGGCGAGCGGCGTCGTGCAGGCGAGTGCGTTGCGGCCGTTCACGTTCATCCCGTCCGATCCGCAAACGCCTTCGCCGCAGGAGTGGCGAAAGCTCAGGCTCTCGTCCCGGGCCTTGAGCTCGATAAGCGCATCGCGCAGCATCATCCCGGGCCGCGCCTCGAGCTCGAAGTCCTGCATGTAGGGCTCGGCGGTCTCCTCCGGATGGTAGCGGTAGACTCTGAAGCGCATCGTCGGTGCTCCGGTCAGTAGACCCGTTCCACGGGGGGGAAGGACTCCACGGTGAGCGGCCTGGTCCGCACGGGCTTGTAGTCCAGGACGTCCCCGTCGAGGAAGTAGAGGCTGTGCTTCAGCCAGCCCGCGTCGTCGCGCTCCGGGTGGTCGATGCGGGAGTGCGCGCCCCGGCTCTCGCGCCGGGCCAGCGCCGACATCATCGTGGCCATGGCAATGTCCACCAGGTTGTCCAGCTCCAGGGCCTCGACGCGGGCGGTGTTGAAGACCCTGCTGGCGTCGCGAAGGCGCACTTCCGCCATACGCCGGCGGATGCGGCGCAGCTCTTGCACGCCCTCCTCCATCACCTCTTCGCGCCTGAACACCCCGCAGTGGTGCTCCATCACCTTCTTCAGATCGGCCCGGACTTCGTCCACCGTCTCGCCCTCTCCGGCGGCGTCCCAGCGGGCGAGCCTCGTGCAGGCCCGCTCCACGCTCGGCTCGCTCAGCGGGCGGTGGTAGCGGTTCTCCGACAGGAACTCCAGGATCCGGTTGCCCGCGGCACGCCCGAACACCAGGATATCCAACAACGAGTTGCCCCCGAGGCGGTTCGCCCCGTGGACGGAAACGCAGGCGCACTCCCCGGCCGCGTAGAGACCGGCGACCACCTCTTCGGGTCCGTGCCGGGCGGGCACCACCACTTGTCCGAAGCGGTCGGTGGGAATGCCTCCCATGACGTAGTGGGCCGTCGGGAACACGGGGATGGGCGCAGTCGCCGGGTCGATGTGCAGAAAGGTCCTGCAGGTCTCGCGGATGCCCGGGAGACGTTTTGCCACCACGGCCTCGCCCAGGTGATCGAGCTTCAGCAGCACATGGTCCCGCTCGGGACCGCACCCGCGCCCCTCCCGGATCTCGGTGGCGATGGCGCGGCTCACCACGTCGCGGCTGGCCAGGTCCCGAGCATGGGGCGCATAGCGCTCCATGAATCGCTCGCCATCGCCATTGACCAGGAATCCCCCTTCGCCGCGGGCCCCCTCCGTGATCAGCATCCCTTTGCCGGCAATCCCGGTGGGATGGAACTGGAAGAACTCCATGTCCTGCAGGGGAATGCCTGCCCGAAGGGCCATCGCCATGCCGTCGCCGGTGTTGATCTTGGCGTTGGTCGAGGTCCGGAAGAGCTGCCCGCACCCGCCGGTGGCGATGAGCGTCGTCTTTGCCTCGATCAGCAGGGGCTCGCCGGTCTCGATCTCCAGGGTGAGGGCCCCGAGAATGACGCCTTCGTCGTCCCTGATCAGATCGACGGCGAGGTACTCGTCGAAGAAGTGGGTCTTGGCCCGGAGATTCTGCTGGAACAGGCCGTGCAGGATCGCGTGCCCCGTGCGGTCCGCCGCGGCGCAGGTCCGCGCCGCCTGCTCGCCGCCGAAGCTCTGGCTCTGGCCGCCGAATGCCCGCTGGTAGATGCGTCCGTTGTCCAGCCGGGAGAAGGGCACGCCGATGTGCTCGAGCTCGTAGACCACGTGCGCCGCGGATCGGCACATGTACTCGATCGCGTCCTGATCGCCCAGGAAATCGCTCCCCTTGACGGTGTCGTACATATGCCAGTGCCAGCTGTCGGGGAGCACGTTGGCCAGTGCAGCGTTGACGCCCCCCTGGGCGGCAACCGTATGGGAACGCGTCGGGAAGACCTTCGAGACAACGGCCACGCGCGCCTCGGCCCGGGCGAGCTGCAGGGCCGCTCGGAGCCCGGCACCGCCCGCACCCAGGATCAAGGTATCGAACCTGCGCTTGGCGAGCCCCATCTAGGCGGCGCCCGCCAGCAGCACGACGCGGGCAGCCCATAGGCCGAAGCCCGACAGGGAGATGCCGACAAAGACAAGCAGGCCCAGGCGAAGCCCCAGGGGCCTGACGTAGTCCATGACGATGTCCCGCGCGCCCACCCAGGCGTGGAGCATGAGAGCCGCGAAGAACAGCATCAGCCCTGCGGCGAACCAGGGGTCGGCGACCCGATCGTGCCAGGCCTCGAACGACTGAGCCGGACGGCTCCACGACCATGCGCCCATGGCGACGATGTACAGTCCCAGGTACACGGCACTGACCCTCTGCAGCAGCCAGGCCCGCAGTCCGCTGGCCCGGCGTGTCACAGGAGCGCCCCGAGCAGAATCGCCGCGACCGGCGCCAGCGCCAATGCGGCCCAGGCAGAGCGCCGGAACGCCGGCCGCCCCACCCCCAGATCCAGGTCCATCGCCAGGAACCGGATTCCCGCAATGAGGTGATGAGCCAGTACCCAGAGCAGGATTATCGCCCCTACCCTGGCAGGCCATGCCCCGAGCAGATCCGAGGCGCGGGCGAAGCCCTCGGGCCCGGACAGGGACAGCTGCAGCACGTAGATCATCGCCGGAATCAGCAGGACCAGGATCGCACCGGTCAGGCGATGCAGGATCGAGACCACGGCGTTCACGGGCAGGCGGATCTTCAGCAGATCGAGGAAGACGGGCCGGTTCGTGTCCAGGGGCATGGCTGGCGAGATCGACTTCAGAAGTTGGGCCCTAGTATAGCCAAGCGGGGGATGGGCACACCCCTTCAGCCCGGCGGGTTGGCCAGGTGCTCCACCACGAGCTGTGGGCGCTCCGTGCCGCCGTAGGTGTTGATGTCCAGCCGGAACGCGGCGTGCACGCGCCCGAGCCCTTCCGCGAGCGTCGCGGCGTGCCCGGCCTGGCGAAAGGCGATGGCATCGATCTCGCCGTCGGTGCCCGGCACCCCGAGACGAAGCCTGAGATGATCCTCCCCGACGATGCGGTGCCCATGGACGATCAGCTCATTGTCGAACAGGGGCTCGGGAAAGTCCTGGCCCCAGGGCCCGCCTTCGCGCAGCCGCCGGGCGAGATCCAGCCCGAAATCCCCCGGCGACAGGGGCCCGTCCGAGTAGAGCACGCCCTGGAGGTCTTCCAACGCCAGCCGCTCGCCCACCACCCCGTCGAACGCCTCACGAAAGCGTTCGAGGTCGGGCGCCCTGAGGCTCAGGCCCGCCGCCCTGGCGTGACCGCCGAAGCGCTCGAGCAGCCCCGGGTGGGCAGCGGCGACCGCCTCGAGGGCATCGCGCACGTGCACGCCAGGGACCGACCGTGCCGAGCCCCGGAGCATCCCCCCTGCGTCCGCGGGCGCAAAGGCGACCACTGGACGGTGCCAGCGATCGCGCAGCCGCCCGGCCAGGATGCCGATCACGCCCTGGTGCCACTGCTCATCGTACAGGGCGATGCCCCGGGGCAGGCCGGCCTCCTGCTCGAGCGCCAGCCGGGAGAGCATGCGGTCCGCCTGCGCGGTCATCTCCCGCTCGATGGCCCGGCGTTCGCGGTTCAGGCCATCGAGGCGTTCGGCGAGCGACCGGGCCCGCTCCATGTCGTTCGCGAGCAGACAGGCAATCCCCAGGCTCATATCGTCCAGCCGACCCGCTGCGTTGAGCCTGGGGGCCACTGCAAAGCCGAGATCGGCGGCCACGGCCCGGGAGGCCTCCCTGCCCGCGACGTCCAGGAGGGCCCGCATCCCGACACTCAGTCGCCCCGCCCGGATCCGCCGCAGCCCCTCCCCGACCAGGATCCGATTGTTGGCGTCCAGAGAGACGACGTCCGCGACGGTGCCGAGCGCGACCAGGTCCAGCAGCTCCGCCAGATTGGGCTCGGCGCCGCCACGCCGCTCGAACCAACCCTCGGCGCGCAGCCGCGAGCGCAGGGCCGCCATGACGTAGAAGATGACCCCCACCCCTGCCAGGTGCTTGCTCGGAAAAGGATTGCCGGGCAGGCAGGGATCGACGATGGCGGCGGCGTCGGGGAGGCGGTCGCCCGGGAGATGGTGGTCGGTGATCAGCACCGGAACGCCCGCCGCGCGGGCCGCCTGGACGCCGTCGAGGCTGGATATCCCGTTGTCGACGGTCACGATCAGGTCCGGCGCCAGACGCAGCGCCTGTCGCACGATGGCGGGGCTGAGGCCGTACCCGCAGGTGAAGCGGTCGGGCACCAGGAAGTGCACGGCAGCGGCGCCCATGGCGTTCAGCGCCCTGACCGCGACCGCGCAGCTGGTGGCGCCGTCCGCGTCGAAGTCCCCGACCACCAGTATGCGCCCGCCGCCCTCGATGGTACGGCCCAGCAGCTCGGCCGCCTCGTCCAGGCCGGACATCGCCGAGAGCGGCGCCAGATCGCCCAGCCCCCTGCCCAGGGCGTCCGCAGAACCCACGCCTCTGGCGGCGTAGACCCGACGCAGCACCGGGTGCAGGTCAGCGGGCAGACGATCCACGCTGCCCGTGGGACGGCGCCGGAGAACGGTGGCTGGCGGAGACGAGCGGGAAGGCAAGGCGGGCTCGGTCGATCGCAGGCGTGGATTGGGACAGTAGCTTAGGGGAGACGCCGGGGCCGCTCAAGGTACGGCCGGCGACCGCGGCGTGGGGAGGCGAGGGACGGCGCTGGTAGCATGGGCATGGCCGCCATCGTCGCGACCGGCCCCGAGACATGCACGAGATCGTCAGCTGGAGAGAGCCCGCCCCCTTCCCCGCCTTGCCCGGCGGTCAGCTGCACCTGTGGTGGCTGGAGTTCGGAGCGGAGAAGGTCACAGAAGCGGCCGATGTCCTGTCGTCCGGCGAGCTCGCCCGGGCCAGGCGGATGCGCGATGGCGGCCGCTTCACTTTCTTCCGGGCAGCCCTGCGTCGGATTCTCGCGGGCTATCTGGACCGCGAGCCGTCGGCTCTCGTCCTGGGCTACGGCCCGCATGGCAAGCCTCGTGTGCAGGCCCCGGACAGTCCGTTGGGGTTCAACCTGGCCCACTGCGGAGACCGTGCGCTGCTCGCCGTCATGGACGGCGAGCAAGTCGGGGTGGACCTGGAGCGGCTGCGGTCGGTTCCCCACGATCTGCGCATCGCGCGGCGACAGTTCGGCCCGGAGGTCGCCGCGGAGCTGGAGGCACTGCCGGAGAGCGAGCGCCAGCGCCTGTTTTTGAGGCACTGGACGGCGATGGAGGCCTGCATCAAGTGCCGCGGCGCCGGGGTCTTCGACCGATCGCGGGCGCCATGCTCACCCGTCAGCTTCATCCCGGTGGCCGGCTGGATGGCCGCAGTGGCCTCCTCCGCACCGATCCCGCCCGTACAGGCCTGGGATGCGCTGACTTTCTCCGCGCCCCCGGGCTGACGGTGTCACAGACAGACGTCACCCCGGCCGGTATGATAAGGCCGC
The DNA here is from genome assembly GCA_050050175.1 of Chromatiales bacterium. Lineage (GTDB taxonomy): Bacteria > Pseudomonadota > Gammaproteobacteria > Chromatiales > Chromatiaceae > CAVQCX01. The sequence continues at coordinate 2,250 of JASFUT010000048.1, read as the reverse complement.
TCTCCGGCACAGCCGGGGCAACAACGGGGGAGTACGCAGAGCATGAACAGAGGCATTCTCGTCACCGGCGGCGCGGGCTACATCGGCAGCCACGTGGTGCTCCAGCTCGGGGAGGCCGGCGAGCGGGTTGTGGTGCTCGACGATCTAAGCACCGGCTTCGCGGACGCCGTGCTGTACGGGGACCTGATCGTGGGTGACACCGGCGACCGCGACAAGGTCCTGGGCGTGCTCCGGGACCACGACGTGGACACCGTCATGCACTTCGCCGCGCGCACGATCGTGCCTGAATCGGTGGCGGACCCCCTGAGCTACTACGGCAACAATACCTGCAACACCCGGAATCTGTTGGAGTGCTGCGCCGAGGCCGGGATCAGGCACTTCATCTTCTCCTCCACGGCAGCGGTCTACGGCGTTCCCGACGGGGAGCGGGCGCACGAGGGCTCGCCGACAGTGCCTATCAACCCCTATGGCAGCTCCAAGCTGATGAGCGAGTGGATGCTGCGCGATCTCGCCGCCGTCACCCCGCTCGAGCACGTCGTCCTCAGGTATTTCAACGTGGCCGGATCGGACCCCGAGGGCCGCATCGGCCAGTCCACACGCCAGGCGACCCTCCTGACGAAGGTGGCCTGCGAAGCGGCGGTGGGTCTCCGGGAGTCCGTGTCCGTGTTCGGCACGGACTACCCGACACCCGACGGGACGGGCATCCGTGACTACATCCACGTCCACGATCTGGCCGCCGCCCACCTCAAGGCACTGGACTACCTGCGTAGCGGCGGCAGCTCGATCACGCTCAATTGCGGCTATGGCCGGGGGTTCAGCGTCCGCCAGGTGCTGGACGCCGTCGCCCGGGCCAACGACGCCCCCCTGCCGATACGTGAAGAGCAGCGGCGGCCGGGCGACCCGCCCGCCCTGGTGGCCGAGGCGTCGCGGATCCGCGAGGTCTTCGACTGGGAGCCCGAGTATGCCGATCTCGACGCGATCGCGCGGACCTCGCTGGCGTGGGAGCAGAAGCTGCTCCAGCGGCGTTCGGTGGCATGACACCGGCACCGACCGGGCCTCGCGCCGACGGTCGTCCGGCCTGAGGGCGCAGGGTGGACTTCGCCCAGCTCCTCTTGCTGGCGGTCGTGCAGGGGCTGACCGAGTTCCTGCCCATTTCCAGCTCCGCCCATCTGATCCTTGCGCCGCAGCTGTTCGGGTTCGCCGACCAGGGATTGGCGTTCGACGTGGCGGTGCACCTGGGCTCGCTGCTTGCGGTGGTGGTCTACTTCCGGCGCGAGCTTGCCGCCATGACCACCGATTTTTTTCGCTCGCTGGTGCCCGGTGCGCCCCTCACCGCCGATGCGCGTCTCGCCTGGGCGGTGGTGCTGGGCACCGTCCCCGTCGGGGTCGCGGGGCTGCTGCTGAAAGGGCTGGTGGAAACGGATCTGCGCTCTCCGCTCGTGATAGCCGGCGCCACCATCGGCTTCGCCCTGGTCATCTGGGCCTTCGATCTGAGGGGCCGGCGCGCGCGCGACGAGCATTCGCTCTCCTGGCGGGACGTCGTGGTGATCGGGGTGTTTCAGGCTGTGGCGCTCGTGCCCGGCGTGTCCCGCTCGGGCATTACCATCGGGGCCGGCCTCCTGCTGGGTCTGACGCGGGAGGCCGCGTCGAGATTCTCCTTCCTGCTCGCCATCCCCACGATCCTGCTGTCCGGCACGCTGGTGACCCTCGACCTCGCCGGCTCGCCCGCGGCGGTGGACTGGGGGGCGCTCGGGACCGGCATCGTGCTCTCTTTCATCAGCGCCCTGGCCTGCATCCATTATTTCCTGCGGTTCGTCGGGCGGCTGGGCATGGCGCCGTTCATGATCTACAGGATTGCCCTGGGCTGCGTGATTCTCGCGCTGTACCTGCTGTAGCTCTTCGCCGGGGCGAGGGTCGCCTCGTGGCCGGGTGCCGGGTGTCCGGGGACGGCGCAGCCAAGAGCCGCCACGCGCCCCGGCGCCGCCGCGAAGCACCGGATGGACGGATCCAGCGTCCGCGGCGCTTCATCGACCTCCTGCCGCCGCGGCAGCGTTTTTCGTATCATTGAGCGGTTTGAAGCGACCGCCCCGAGCCGTGCTCTCCATTGCCATGGAACCCGTCCGTACAAGCGTCGCCAGGCCACCGCCCCGCAGCCGGACCACGCTCTTTCTCGCTGCCATCGGATATGCGGCGTTCGTGGTGTACGGCAGCCTGGTGCCACTGGAGTTTCAGCCGATGCCGCTGGAACAG
>JASFUT010000047.1:0-15110 GCA_050050175.1 Chromatiales bacterium | reverse complement strand
GTCGAGCCGTCTTGCGGTCCGGCCGCAGGTCCGGCTGTAGGTCCGGCTTCAGCCGGACAACGAGGAGGTCAACACCCCTGTCCCGCTGTCGCGCGACCTGCACGCATGCCGCGAATCGAACTTTTCCGACTGCGCGCTCTTGTGGCATAGTGCCGGCTGCCTAGAGAGGCGGGAATGCCGCGTGCATCTCCGGCCTCGTGGCCGCCCGACACCGGATGGGCCGCGCAAGCCGTCGCTCGACAGGCATCGATCGCGGCCACCGAACCCGATTCAACAGGGAAGCTCGCCGTCTTGCTCGAGAAGAACCTGATCTGCGTGACCGGCCTGCCGCGGGCGGGCTCCACTCTCCTGTGCCAGCTCCTGGGCCTGCATCCGGACCTCTACAGCCCCGGATACAGCTCGCCGCTGAACGAGGCGATCAGAAAGCTGCGCCACAGCATCAGCGACTCCACGTTTCTGGCCGCCCAGCTGGATGTGGACGCCAAGCTCGTGCACCAGCGGCTGCTGAACGCCTTTCGGGGCTTCGTCGACGGCTGGTTCGCCGAAGCGGAAGAGCCCTGGGTGGTGGACAAGAACCGGGGCTGGCTGCGCACCATCGAGCTTGCCCGGCTCCTGGACCCCGACGTCCGCATGATCGTGTGCATCCGGGACCTCGGGCAGATCTTCGGCTCCGTGGAGGCCGCCCACCGCAAGACCATGCTGTTCGAGTTCCCCGACCACCTGGACCCGGACAGCCCTATGGTGCGGGCCAATCGGCTGTTCGGCGACGGCGGGATCGTAGGCTGGCCATTGCGCTCCATGGAGAGCCTCCAGGACCTCCAGGGCCAGGATCTGCGGGAGAACCTGTACTACATCGCATTCGAGAAGCTCATGGAAGACCCGGTGGACGCCATGAACAGGATCTACGACTGGCTCGGTGTCGGTCATGTGGACTGGGACCCGGGCAATATCCCGGTGAAGCCCGCCGAGTCGGACAGCCACTACCGCATGAAGTACCGCCACAGCACCTACTCGAGCATCCGAGCGCCCGAGCAGCACAGGGTCTCCCCGCGAATCGAGAACGGCTTCAAGCAGAGGTTCCGCTGGTACTACCAGCAGTTCTACCCCCACCTGCTGCCCCAGCCGGCGCCGCAGCCCGGCCAGGGGGCCGGCCAAAAGGTCTGACCGCGCGCTGCGGGGACGCTTGGCTCACAACCGGGTCTCGAAACGCGCCCTGCCCGCCGCCGATTTCAGTCGGGCGATATCGGCATCGCTCAGCTCTCGACCGGAGCCCGACAACCGGTCCCTGGCGATCCCGAGCCCTTCCTGGGAATCCTGTTCTAATGCCGAGACCGCCGCCTGTGCGTGGCGCTCTTCCAGACTGCATCGGCGCAGGATCGCCCTTATCGTCTCCAGAGGGCCGTCGGTGAGGTCCTCGTAGCTGAACGAGATGAACGGCACACCGCTCTCCGTGAGGTCACGCCACTGTGCCGCGTCGCGGCGCCACTGGGCGGCGAGCCGCTCGACAGGCACGCCGAACGCCCGGTGGTAGGAGCGGGCCCAGGGCTCAATGTCCCGGTACATGAACAGAAGGACAGCGGCCGGGTATAGGCCGTGCACGACCCGGGCAATGTTGCTACAGAGGGCCCGGGGCTTGATCGCCAGCACCGGCCGGTCCCGGTGGAACAGGTCCAGCAGCCGTGTGGCCTCGCGCACGATGTCGGGCACGTTGTAGAAGCGCCCGCGGGGAACCAGATCCTTGGAGACCTGGAAGTAGATGTCGGGCTCGGACAGGCTGCGGACCTCCTCGACCCGCTGGAGCATGCGGCTCAGCAGGGTGGAGCCGCAGCGCCCGATGGAGAAGACGAACACCAGGCGCTCGGACTCAACCCGGTGCCGGATCCCCGGCAGCCACGCATAGGGTACCGATGCGACCCGGGAGGCGTGCTCATGCTGCGCCAGATAGAGGAACGGGCCCGCGGTCACGTCGAGGCCGGCTGGGATCTCGACGAACAGCATCTGTCCCGTCGCCGGGTGGATGCAGTAGGGCGACAGGCGCAGTGAGACCAGCTCATCCAGCCCGGCCGGCCGCACCCGGCCGTAGGTGAAGTCGAGCGGGTCGGCCGCTTCGTAGCTCGGCCGGCGATGACGCCGGGTGATCTCGAAAAGCGCAGGCCGATCCACCAGCACGGGATGCATGGCGCGATCGCCGCTCACCCCGCCGCCACACGATAGAGCTCGTAGTAGGCCCGCACCACCCCATCGGTCGCGAACGCCCGCGCCGCTTCCCGGCACCGGGAGGCCATGGCGTCGATCCTGTCGCGCCCGCGCAGGGCGCCGAAGATCAGGCGTCTGAGAGAGGCGGGCTCCTCCGGCGCGTAGACCCAGCCCGTCTCCCCGGGACTCACAAGCTCCGGCAGGGCTCCGCGGTCGCTGACGATCACGGGGACACCGTGCGCCTGTGCCTCGATCACCCCCCGGCCGAACGTCTCCTCGCACACGGAAGGGAAGACCAGCAGGTCGATCGCCGGGAAGAAGCGCGCAGGGTCCGCGTAGCCCACGAACCGGATGCGCCGGCTCTCGAAGCGCTGTCGGAGCTGCCTCCCGTATGCATCGTCCAGCCGGCCGGCCACCAGAAGCTCCAACGGCGTGTCCGGGGCGATGCCGGCCACGGTCGCCAGCAGGTGCTCCACACCCTTCTCGCGGGAGAGCCGGCCGAGGTAGCCCAGGCGCAGGCCCTGCCACGTTGACCCGCCCGCGGGCGGCGCCGGCCGCGGGGCGTCGTAGGAATTGGGGATGACCCTGCGCAACGGCGTCCCCTCGAAAAGACCTTCGGCCAGGTGACGACGGAGTACGTGCCGGCTCACGCCCACCACGGCGTCCACGGCATCCGCGAACGGACGCGCGCGCCCGGCCACCTGCCGGCAGTCGGGACAGATCGCACGGCAGGCTCGCCCGTTCCGGAACAAGAGGCCTTCGCCGCAGACCAGGGAGTACTCGTGCAGGGTATGCACGGTGCGGCCGGGAAATGCAGCAATTGACCGGGCGAGGGCATCCTTGTCGAACCCCTTGAGGAAGTGGGTGTGGACCACCTCCGGGCGGACACTGGCGATCTCCGCGGCCACGGCCTTCGCGGCCTCGGCGCCGCTCAGGGTGGGGGGCAGGCGAAGGACCTCGACGCCGTTGCGCCTCTCGCGGGTCCGCCGGGTTCCCACGCCCCGGCACACCACGATCGGTGCATGACCGTCGCGCACCATATACTCGGCCCAGATGCGCAGGGACCGGGCCGGGCCTCCAATGCCCTCCGGGTCGTACCGGGCATTGACGAACAGGACTTTCACCCTGAGGCACCCTGCCCCGGGACGGCCACAGCCGGCCGCACGCGCCGGGAGCGGAACCGTGCGCGGCCGGCGAAGACGCGGGCCGGGAGCGCCTTCGCCGCCTCCCGGCCCGCCGACCGCCGCGCCGCCCGCCGCAAGTGCGGGGTTACTGGCTCTGGCTGGTCATGTACTCGACGGTGGCCTTGATCTCGGCCTCGCTGCAGTCCATGCAGGTGCCCTTGGGCGGCATGGCGTTGAGGCCGTTGACCGCATGGGTCACCAGGGTGTCCATGCCCTTTGCGATGCGCGGGGCCCAGGCCGCGCTGTCGCCGAGCTTGGGCGCACCGGCTACCCCGGACATGTGGCAGGCCTGGCAGTACGTCTGGTAGATCTTCTCGGGCGCGCGTCCCGACGATTCGGTCGCCGACGCCATGGCAGACTCGGCGGAGGCCTGCATCCCCTCGGCGGCCGCCTTCATGTCGTCCATGGCGGCCCCGGCCGCAGTCTTCATCTCCTCCATCGCCGATCCGGATGCCGTGTCTTCCTCCATCCCGGACTGATCCCCGGCGGGGGCCGATTCTGCGGCAGCGGTCTCACCGGCGTCCATCGCGGGTGCCGCCGCCTGACCCTCGGCCGTGGTCGCCTCGCCCTTCATGGTGGGCTCGTCCGGCATCGCCGAGGGCGCTTGCTGGTCCTCGCCCTGGGAGCAGGCGGACAGGACCAGCACTGCGGCCATCGCCAACGCAGCCGTGATCGATACGTGGGAGCCGTTCGTACTACTCATCATCATTCCTCCGTCGGGTCCAAAAAGCGTTTACGCACCGCGCAACCTTACCGGAATTTTCCGCAGAAGAAAGGGGCACGGGCCTTCCGGGTGCCCCACCCCGACTCACCGCGCGGCGGGCGGGAATCGACTTCAGCCCCCGCGGCGGCGCCGGTTGACCCATCCGGCCAGCCCGAGCAGGCGGGGATCGACGTGTCCCCGCTTCCAGACGCCCGCGGCCATCTTGTTGGCCTCAGAGAAGGTCGGGTAGGCGTGTATGGTAGCCATCAGCTTGTTGAGCCCGAGTCCGTGGCGCATCCCCGTGGCGAGCTCGTTGATCATCTCCGAGGCCGGACCGCCCACCACGCAGGCGCCCAGGATCCGGTCCTTCCCCGGCCGCGTCAGCACCTTGACGAACCCTTCGCGCGCCTCGTCGGTGATCGCCCGGTCGAGCTCGGCCAGATCGAAGCGCGTGAGCTCGAACTCGATCTCCTGCTCCCGTGCCTCGCGCTCGTTGACGCCCACCCGGGCCACCTCGGGCTCCGTGTAGACCACCTGGGGCAGGGAGGCATGGCTCACCCGAAAACGCCAGATGCCGCCGAGCAGCGCGTTCACCGCCGCGTGCCAGGCCTGATGCGAGGCCGCATGGGTGAACTGGTAGGGCCCCACCAGGTCGCCGCAGGCGTAGACATTCGGAAACCGGGTCCGGAGGAAGGGGTCCGTGGCGACCGTTCCCCGATCGGTCAGCTCGATGCCCAACCGCTCCAGGCCAAGTCCTTCCACCTCCGGGCGCCGCCCTACGGCAACCAGCACCCTGTCGAACGCGAGCTCTCCGCTGCCCTCCGCCGCCGTCCAGTGCACCACCCCCCCTCGACCGGAGGCGTCGAAGCGCTCCGCCCGGGTGCCGAGGCGCAGATCCACCCCCTCGGCACGGAAGCGCGCCGCCACCGCCTCGGCGACGTCTTCATCGTCCCGCGGGAGGAGCTGCGGCGCCTGCTCGACGATGGTGACTTCCGCTCCCAGGCGCCTGAAGCACAACGCCATCTCACAGCCGATAGGCCCGCCGCCGAGCACGAGCAGATGTCCCGGGAGGCCATCCAGGGCCCAGAGGTTCTCGGAGGTCAGGCAGTCCAGCCCGTCCAGGCCGGGAATGGGGGGCACCAGCGGCCGGGCGCCGGTGGCCAGGATGATGCTTCGGGCGCTGAGGGTGCGGTCCCCGACCCGCAGCTCCCAGGGCGAGACGAGCTCCGCCCTCCCCCGGATACAGTCCACGCCGAGGCGGGTGTAGCGCTCCACAGAATCGTGGGGTGCCACGGTCGCCACCACCCGCCGAACCCGCTCCATGACGGCCGGGAAATCCACGGCCACATCGGCCCGGGCGACCCCGAGCTCGGCGGCCCGCTGGGCGTCCCCCAGAAACCGGCAGGTCCGAATAAGGGCCTTGGACGGAACGCAGCCGGTGTTCAGGCAGTCCCCACCCATCTCCCCGGCCTCGACCAGGGCGACTCGCGCCCGGGCCGCCGCCCCGATGTACGCGGCCACCAGGCCCGCCGAGCCGGCGCCGACCACCGCGAGGTTGTAATCGAACCGCCGCGGACGGGCGAACGGGGCATAGGCCCTGCGGCGCCGAAGGAGCCGGAGCCCCCAGCGGGCGAGCAGCGGAAACACCCCGAGCAGGGCGAAAGACGCCACAAGCTGCGGCGAGAGGATGCCGGCCGGGCTCTCCAGACCGGCGAGCTGGGTGCCGGCATTGACGTACACCAGGGTGCCGGGGAGCATGCCCAGCCAGCTGACCCAGAGGTATGTCCAGGTCGGGATGGGCGTGAGCCCCATCACCAGATTGATCACGAAGAAGGGGAAGACTGGCACCAGACGCAGGCCGAACAGATAGAAGGCGCCGTCTCGCTCCACGCCCCGGTTGACTGCCGCCAGCCGCTTTCCGTAACGCGACTGCACCCAGTCACGCAGCAGATGCCGAGCGATCAGGAAGGCGAGCGTGGCCCCCAGGGTGGACCCGAGCGAGACCAGGACGGTCCCCCAGGCCAGGCCGAAGAGGGCCGCGCCGAGGAGGGTCAATGGAACGGCGCCAGGGACCGAGAGCCCGGTCACCGCCACGTAGACGCCGATGAAGGCGAGCGGCGCGATCAGGGGATTGCGCTCCGCCCAGGCCTCGGCCTGGACCTGGCGGTCCTTCAACCGCTCGAAGCTGATCTGCTCGTCGATGCCCAGGCCGAAGTAGGCCACCACGGCCAGCACGACGAGCACCAGGGCGATTAGCTTGGATGTTCTCATGGGCTCTTTGTCCGGAGTCCGCCCGCGGGCGAGGCTTGCGGAGAGGACCGGCCCGCGCGCGGATTCATTCCGGTCGAGTCTACACGCCGAGGCCCCGCCCGGGTGCACGGGGTGCCGCCCCGACGGCCCGGCATCGCGGCGGGGGGCCGGCTTCGGAGGAGATCAGGACGGCCGCGGCTTCAGCCCCTGGACTGACATGTGGACAAGCACCTCCTCGTAGAGCCCCCGCGCACCGTCGACATCCACCTCCCGGATCAGCTTCTGCAGCGCGAAGAGCCGGCTGACCAGGCGATGGTCCTGGATCTGGCGGGCGCAGGCCTGCATGAGCCGGCCCGCCCTGCCGTCGAACTCGATGCCGGTGATCACCCCCGGGTCACGCAGGAACGCCAGTGCCGCCTCCTGGAAGCGGTCGAGCTCCTGCTGAAGGTCTTCGCGCATCATGGCTGTCCACCCCTGCGGCTGTCCTTCCGTCTATAGGGGCTGTCGGGCGGATTTCCATCCTCCCCCGGACGGTCTCGTCGACCCCAGCCCCGATGCCAGGGTCCGGGAGCGCCCGTCCCGCCGCCGGCGGCGAACGGCCGCGCCGCCGTCATCAGGATTTGCCCTAGGGGTGTTCCCGCCTTCCTCTAGGGGGGAGGGATTGGTTTAATATGAACGGCCGCGACCGGCCTTGCGTCGGCGCGCGCCCCTGGTTCTCCACCCTGAGCCGAGCCGTACCCGTCATGGAGTCAGCCACCCAGCGACCAAGCCCCTCCGCAGGCGACCAGCGGCCCGTGGTGAGCCCACGCCTTCGCCTGACCCTGCGCCTGATCTTTCTCCTGTTTGCCCTGCTGGTGGTCAACTCCGCCTACCTGGGCGGTGTGACCCTGGCCGAGCACCTGGGCGACCGGGTCCTCCAGGACCCTTTCTATCTCTCCATGTTCCTGGTCCATCTCGCGCTGGGCCTGATCCTCGTCCTTCCGGTGGTCATATTCGGCGTGCTTCATATGCGCCGGGCGTGGCGCCGACCCAATCGGTACGCGGTGCGCGCCGGGCTGGGTCTGTATCTGGCCGCCCTCGCCGTGCTGGCCTCGGGCATCGTGCTCACGCGGTTCGGCTTCTTCGAGGTCAACGACCCGAGCGTGCGCGATAGCGCCTATTGGGTCCACGTGGCCGCGCCCTTTCTCGTGGTCTGGCTGTTCGTGCTGCACCGGCTGGCCGGTCCCCGCATCCGCTGGCGGGTCGGCGGTGCCTGGAGTGGGGCCGCCGCCGTTTTCGCGGTCGCCATGGTCGGAGCCCATCTGATGACCAGGACCGGCACCGGTGGCGGGCACGAGCAGCCGTTCCTGCCCGCCCTGGTCCAGACAGCGCAGGCGCAGACCCGCATTCCCCCCGCGCATCTGATGGACGACGAAACCTGCGCGGAATGCCACGGGGACATCGCCGCCCAGGCGGCCCAGGGCGTGCATCGCCTGAGCTCGTTCAACAACCCCGCCTACCGGTTCAGCATCGACGAGGCGCGGCGGGTGGTGCTGGAGCGCGACGGGGACGTGCGGGCCACGCGTCTTTGCGCGGGCTGCCACGACCTGGTGCCCCTGCTGAGCGGCGCCTTCGACGATCCCGAGTACGACCCCGACACCGATCCAGGCGCCAGCGCCGGCATCACCTGCCTGGGCTGCCATGCCATCACGCGGATGAACGGTCCGCGCGGCAACGCCGACTACACCATCGTCGACCCTCCGCGCTATCCCCTCGCGTTCAGCGACAACGCATTCCTCAGGGCGGTGAGCCGGCAGCTGATCAAGGCGAAGCCCGCCTTTCACAAGAAGACCCTTCTCAAGCCCATGCACCGGACGGCGGAGTTCTGCTCCGGTTGCCACAAGGTCCACCTCCCCTACGAGCTCAACCACTACAAATGGCTGCGCGGCCAGAATCATTACGACAGCTTCCTGCTGAGCGGGGTGTCGGGCCACCGCGTGGACAGCTTCTACTACCCGGATCGGGCTGCCGCCAACTGCGCGCAGTGCCACATGCCGCTGACGCCCTCGGAAGACCCGGCGGCCCGCCGGTTCGCGGACGCCGAAGAGCCGAGTGTGCACAGCCACATCTTCCCGGCGGCCAACACGGCGGTTCCCGAGATGGTCGGACTGAAGGAGACCGGCAACCAGGCCCGTCGGACACGGCTCGAGGGGACCGCCCGAGTCGACATCTTCGGCCTGAAGCCGGGCGGGGGGATCGACGGTGAGCTGATCGCACCGCTGCGGCCCGAGGTCCCCGTCCTCGAGCCCGGGCGCCGTTACCTGCTCGAGAGCGTGGTGCGCACACTCAAGATCGGTCACCAGCTCACCCAGGGCACCATCGACTCCAACGAGCTCTGGCTGGACGTGACCGTGCGCGACGCAGACCGGGTGATCGGGCGCAGCGGCGGACTCGACGCCGACGGCACGGTCGACCCCTGGTCCTACTTCATCAACGGCTACATCCTCGACCGCCAGGGCAACCGCATCGATCGGCGCAACGCCCACGACATCGTCGTGGCGCTGTACGACCATCAGATCCCGCCGGGCGCGGCGAGCGTGGTGCACTACGCGCTGGAGGTCCCACCCGACGCACGCGGACCCATCACCGTCGAGGTGCGGCTCAAGTACCGGAAGTTCGACACGCGCTTCCTCCGGCACGTGGAGGGACCGGCCTTCGACCGCAACGACCTGCCGGTCACCACCCTCGCCGCCGATCGCCTGACCTTCCCCGTGGCCGATACCGCGCCGGACGTACCGGCCCAGGCCTCGGACATCCCGGTCTGGCAGCGCTGGAACGACTACGGCATCGGCCTGCTGCGCGAGGGCAACAGCGGATCGTCCAAGGGCGAGCTGCGCCAGGCCGAGGAGGCATTCGGCCGGGTCGAGGCCCTGGGGCGCCCCGACGGCCCGCTGAACCTCGCCCGCGCCTACTACAAGGAGGGGCGGCTGCAGGCCGCCGCCGAGGCCCTGCAGCGCGCCGCTGCCTTCGATCCGCCCGCCCCGCCCTGGACCCTGGCCTGGTACTCGGCGTTGATCGAGCGCGAGTACGGCAACCTGGACCGGGCCATCGAGCTGCTGGAGGACGTCGCCGGCACCCGCTTCGCCGACGCCCGGCGACGGGGCTTCGACTTCGGCCGCGACTACCGGCTGCTCAACGAGCTCGGCCGCACCCTGTTCGACCGGGCACGCCAGGAGCGCGGCGCCGGGCGCGGCGACCGGCGCGCCGCCTATCTGGAGCGCGCGCGGAAGTGGCTGAACGAAGCGCTTTCCATTGACCCGGAGAACCTGAGGGCCCACTACACGCTCGCCCTGGTTCTCGCGGACCTGGGCGACAGCGAGGGGGCCGCCCGTCATCGCGCTCTGCACGAGAAATACCGCCCGGACGACCACGCCCGGGAGCAGGCGGTGGCCATCCACCGCAGCCGCAACCCCGCAGCCGACCACGCCGCCGAGCCCATCGCCATCTACGACCTGCAGCGCCGCGAGGCGTTCGGGCTCGAATGGCCGCCGCAGCCGCCCGGCAATTCGCTGGCCGGACGCACCCCCGATCCTGATCCGAGCCCCTGACGCAATGATCGACAAGCAGTCCCCGACCCCGCCCGGTGCGGGCGAGGCCCTCATCCGCAAGGTATTCCTGCGCTCCCTGGCGGCCATCCTGGTCGTGGCGGCTCTGGTCTCGGCCGTCGTGCTCTACGAGCGGATGAGCCGGGTCGGTCCCGAGCCGGTGGAGGAGGCCCGGATCACCGCCCCGCGGCCCGAGACACAGCCCGCGGGCTCCGGTGGACCGCCGCCGGCACCCTTCGTGGACATCACCGAGGAGGCGGGCATCAGATTCGTCCACGTCAACGGCGCCTACGGCGAGCGGCTGATGCCGGAGACCATCGGCAGCGGAGCCGCCTTCCTGGACTACGACGGCGACGGCGATCAGGACCTCTTCCTGGTCAACTCGACCTACTGGCCGGACCGGGGCGGGGATGAGGCGACGCCGCTCCAGGCCCTGTATCGCAACGACGGCACCGGGAGCTTCGCGGATGTGACCAGGGACGCCGGTCTGGCCGTCGAGCTCTACGGAATGGGCGCGGCCGCGGCGGATTACGACAACGACGGGCGTACGGATCTGTTCATCACCGCCCTCGGCCGCAACCGCCTGTTCCACAACGAGGGCGGGCGCTTCCTGGAGGTCACCGACCAGGCGGGCGTGGGCGGCCGCGAGGACGCCTGGAGCACGGCCGCCGCCTTCCTGGACTACGACAACGACGGCGACCTGGACCTCTACGTCGGCAACTACGTGAAGTGGTCTCCCAAGATCGACTTCGAGATCGATTTTCGGCTTACCGGTCTTGGACGCGCCTACGGCGCTCCGAGCCACTTCGTCGGCACCGACGCCTACCTGTACCGCAACGAGGGCGACGGAAGCTTCACCGACGTCACCCGGGCGGCAGGAATCAGCGTCATCGACAGCCACTCCGGGAATCCAGTGGGCAAGGCCCTCGGGGTGGCGCCCGTGGACTACGATCGCGACGGCTGGATCGATCTCGTCGTGGCCAACGACACCGTACGGAACTTCCTGTTCCACAACCGCGGCGACGGGACCTTCGAGGAGACCGGCGCCTTCGAGGGCATCGCTTACGACCGCAACGGCAAGTCCACCAGCGGTATGGGCATAGACGCCGCCTATTTCCGCAACGACGCGGACCTGGGCGTGGCCGTAGGCAACTTCGCCAACGAGATGACCTCGCTCTACACCACCGCGGACGGACGCGGGCCGTTCGCGGACGAGGCCATCGTGGAGGGGATCGGGCCCAAGTCCCGCCTGGCTCTGACCTTCGGGGTGCTGTTCTTCGACTACGATCTGGACGGCCGCCTGGACCTTCTCCAGGCCAACGGCCACCTCGAGCCGGATATCAACAAGGTCCAGCCGAGCCAGACCTACGCGCAGCCGGCCCAGCTGTTCTGGAACTGCGGCCCGGACTGCGCCGCGACCTTCGTACCCGTGGAGGATTCGGGCGACCTGAGCGAGCCGATGGTGGGGCGGGCGGCCACCTACGCCGACATCGACGGCGACGGCGACCTGGACCTGCTGATCACCCAGAACGGACGGCGCGCCCTGCTGTTTCGCAGCGACGGGCCGCCCCGCAGCCACTGGCTACGGGTGCGGCTCATCGGGCGCTCCGCCAACCGCGACGCCATCGGCGCGCGCCTGGTGCTGAAGGCCGGCGGCCAGACCCAGGAGCGCTCGGTCATGCCGGCCCGCGGATACCTCTCCCAGGTCGAGCTGCCGGTGACCTTCGGGCTGGGCGAGCACACCCGGATCGACGAACTGGAAATCCACTGGCCGGGTGGAGACCGCCAGGAGGTCCCCGTGGACCAGATCGACACCACCCTCGTCATCGAGCAGCCGGAGACCCCATGAGCGTCCCTCGACCCCGAGCATCCAGCCGGTCGCGGCGCGCCGCGGCAGACCGCTCCGGGCGGCTGGGCGCCCTCGCCCTCCTGCTGCTGCCGGGGCTCCTGTGGCCGGGCACGCCGTTCGCCGACAGCCTGGAATCGCCCCCGGCACCCTGGGCGACCCGCGTGAGCCCGGTCCCAACGCCGGACATCCTGGGCGCGGACCCCGTGGCCCAGGGAAACCTGGAGGCCTCCCGTGCCGCGGTGGCGTCCCGGCTGGGCGAGCCCGACATCCAGCCGGCCACCCTCGGACGCGCCTACGGTGATCTCGGTGCCCTGTATCACGTCTACGGGATCGATCGGGCCGCCGAAGGCTGCTACGAGAACGCCATGGCCCTCGCCCCGGAGGAGTTCCGCTGGCCTTATTACGCGGGGTACCTGGCGCTGAAGTCCGGTCGGCTGGACGATGCGCTGGAGCTGTTCGCCAAGGCGGCGTCGATCGATCCGGAGTACCCGGCACTCGCCCTGCGACTGGGCCAGACGTACCTGGGGCTCAGCCGCCTGGACGAGGCCCGCCCCCTGCTGGAGCAGGCCGCCCGCCATGTGGGACTGCGTGCCGCCGCGCTCTACAATCTCGGCCAGATCGATCTGCTGGAGCGCGACCAGGATGCCGCCGTGGAGCACTTCGAGGAGGCGCTGGCATTGGCACCCGAGGCCGACCGGATCCACTACCCCCTGGCCCAGGCCCTGCGTGCCGCCGGTCGCACAGAGGAGGCCCGGGCGCATCTGGCGCTGCACGGCAAGCAGGAGCCCCAGCCTGAGGACGACCTGATCGAGGAGCTGAAGGCCCTGGAGCGCGGCTCCCGGCCCCACTTCGTCCGGGCCATGCGGGCCATGCGCGAAGGCGACGACGAGGCAGCGATCAAGGCGTTCACCCGCGGACTGGAACTGGAGCCCGACAACATCGACGCCCGAGTCAGCTTCGCGCGCGCGCTCTACCTGGCGGGCAAGCCGGATGCCGCGCGCAGGCAGCTCCTGACCGTGCTCGAGAACGACCCGGACCATCCCCTGGCGAACTTCCTGGTTGGGCTGCTTTACGACGCCTCCGGCGACAAGGATCTGGCGATATCCCGCTATCGCAGGATACTGAAGACCAACCCGGACGAATCCGGGGCGCACTTCTTTCTGGCCAACCTGCTGTTCCGGGCAGGGGATTACGAGGAGGCCGCCGAGCACTATCGGGCGGCCTTCGAGGCGAGCCCCGACGCAGAGCCCGCCGCCCTGCTTCGGTTCGTGGCCATGAAGCGCGCGGGGGCATCGGATCTGGAACTGCGTGAGGGGCTGGAGGCGATGTTGAGGCGCGATCCGAATCGCCAGCTGCTACGCTATGCGCTGGTGCGTCTGCTGGCGGCGAGCGACGACCCCAAGGTCCGCGACGGCCAGCGCGCGCTCGAGGAGGCGGAGATCCTGGCCGCCAACGCACCGCCCAACCTGGCCAACCGGGAGGCGCAGATCCTGGCACGGGCCGCCGCCGGCGAGACCGGGCAGGCGGCGCAGGAGCTGAGCCGGCTGGCAGAGATGGCCAAGTGGTACGGTCAGTGGGACCAGCTGGCGCGGCTGAACGAGATGGAGGCCACCCTCGAGGCGGGCGAAGTGCCGGGGCCGGTCTGGCCGGACAGCGAGCCTCTCCTGAGCCCCAGCCCCACGGACCCGCGGGCCACCTTCTCCATGTACCCGGCCTCCCGGGCGTACTGACGTCCTGAACGGCCCGCGCGAGCCAACCCCGTCCGGGTCGGGATGACCGGCAGCGAGCCCCGACGGAAGGCACACCCTGCTCCACATCTGCATTCCCGCAGCAGGGCCCGACCCGCCCCCTCCGGCGATACCGGAACGCCGACAGGAGCACCCGCTCCACCTTCCACAACCAAAAAAACGGCGGCCCTAAGGCCGCCGTCTTACTGCCGTGGAGACCCCTTACTGGCTTTCGGAGGTCTTGGGCTTGCTCGGCGCGGCGGGCTGGGCGTACGCCGGGTAGCCCCAGCCGCCCCAGCCGGGATAGCCGCCCCAGCCACCCCAGCCCGGGTAGCCACCCCAGCCCGGGTAGCCACCCCAACCCGGGTAGCCGCCCCAGCCATAGGGACCGCCACCGTACCAGGGACCGCCCCAGCCGTATCCGGGGCCGTACCAGGGACCGCCCCAGCCATAGTAGTCGTTACCCCACCAGGCATTGGCTGCGGTCATACCACCGGCCAGTGCGGCCGCTGCGATTACCAAAGATACTCTTTTCATCAGAGTCTCCTCCCTTCATCAATGGAGAGTCTTGGCTTGGTGTTGGAGAGTACCAACAATCCCTGATTTAAGCATGCCCTTTCACCGCGGTGCTATAGGTAAGAACCCGCAAGCACCCCAATCTCCCTCGGGCCTCAGGGCTCGATCCGCGTGAACTTCGAGCCCTCGATCGTGAGATTGTACATGAGGCCCTTGTTCCCGAAGATAAACCCTACTATGGGATCTTTGAAGTCCACTGAGTTGATGTCCTCGCCCACGCCCCACTTGGCGATGGCGACCGACCCGTCCACCCCCGCTTTCCAGCCCTTGCTGTCGCGGAAGTCCTGCAGGGCCCTGGAATCCAGGAAAACCAGGACGACCGTCTTTGCCTGGGCGCCCAGCTGGAAGCCGATTGAGGCTCCCGCGGTGCTGTAGTAGGCCACCGTCCTGCCGCCGATGCGCAGGGCGCCTTCGCCGTACTCGCCGCCGATGCCCACTCCGGCCTTTATCACCTTCGGAAAGACCAGCACGCCCTTGGCGCGCCTCAGGAACGAGCCGCCGCCCGGCACCTCGTGACGGAAATGCTCGAGCGCCGCGTCCACCTCGATATCGATCTTGGTGGCCGAGGCGGCCACCGGGGCCCGCCCCGGTACAAACGCAAGCATCACGCCCGAGGCGATCCAGAAAGCGAGAAAGCTACGGTTCCAGACGTTCATGACAGCAGACCCTCTTTGCGATACATCGGTAATCGATCCGTCCTGGCTTTGAGTCTAACCCCCCGCCGCACCCCGGGATTGGCGACCCCGGCTCAGCCGAGGATCTCGCAGCGGCCCGCCCGGGCGCCGGGGTGCGGACCGGCCAGGCGCAGGATGCGCTCCGCCACTCGCTCCGGCGCCATGCCCACCCGCGCCCCCGAGTAGAGCACCTGCATGTCGGTGGCGACCTTGCCGGGGCAAAGCCCGTACACGCGCACCCCGGCCGCCTCAACCTCCTGATGAAGGCTTTCGGTGAAGCCGACCACACCGAACTTGGAAGCGCAGTAGCTCACCAGATCCGGAAACCCGGACAGGCCTGCCCCGGAGGCCACGTTGATGATCACGC
>JASFUT010000046.1:0-15246 GCA_050050175.1 Chromatiales bacterium | reverse complement strand
CCGGGACGACCATTACGTGGCCGTGGACAAGCCCCCGGGGGTTCTCGTGCACCGCAGCGCCCTGTCGCGGGACCGCATCTTCGTCCTGCAGCGGCTGAGGGCCCAGCTGGGAAAGCGGCTGTATCCGATCCACCGCCTCGATCGGGCGACGTCCGGCGTCCTCGTGTTCGGCCTCACTCCGGAGGCCGCCGCAGCACTGGCCGGGGAGTTCAGGGCCGGACGGATATCCAAGACCTACCTGGCAGTCGTGCGCGGTCATCCGGACGCGGAAGGGGTTGTCGACCGTCCGGTCCGCGACCGTGACGACGGCAGGCAGGCCGAGGCCCGGACCCGCTACCGCAGGCTGGCGACGGCGGAGCTCGCTGTGGCCGTCACCCGTTATCCGACCAGCCGCTACGCCCTGGTGGAGGCCTGCCCCGAGACCGGCCGCCGCCACCAGCTGAGGCAGCACTTCAAGCACATCTTCCACCCGGTGATCGGCGATACGACCTACGGCGAGGGCCGCCACAACCGGTTCTTCAGGGAACGCTTCGGTGTTCACTGCCTGCTGCTGAGGGCCCGAGGACTGAGCTTCACGCACCCCAAGACGGGCCGGGGGGTCCATATCCGGGCCGAGCCCGGCGAGGACTGGCTGCTGATAGCACGCGGGCTCGGCTGGGAGAAGGCCATCCGGAATCCCTGGAGGCAACCTCAGAATCCCCCGCGCCCGCCGGGAGCCTGAGACGGGTTGCGGTGTCCTGTCCCTCGGACCCTCTCTCGACCACCCGGCCGGAACCGAGCTGCCTGCCGGCTCTGCGCCTCGCTGCCTAGTGTACTGTGTCGCAGTTACTGGCGCTTTCAGAGCCCCTTGATCAGCTCGAGTACCTGGGCCGCGTGGCCCTTGGGCTTGACGTCGTAGAGGGCATGCCGGATGGTGCCATGCTTGTCGATGATGAAGGTGGAGCGCAGGATGCCCATGCGCTTCTCGCCGTCCTTCTCCTTCTCGCGCCACACATCGTAGGCCTCGCACATCTCCCCCTCGATGTCCGCGAGCAGGCGCACCGACAGTCCGTGCTGGTCCCGGAAGGCGGCGTGACTGACGCAGTTGTCCTTGCTCACCCCGAGGATCACGGTGTCGTGCGCCTCGAACTCGTCCATGAGGTCCGTAAACTCCACGGCCTCGATCGTGCATCCCGTGGTGTTGTCCTTGGGGTAGAAGTACAGCACCAGGTTGTTAGTGCCCCGATAGCTCGAGGACTCGGCCATGTTCATGTCCGCGTCGGGTATGGCGAACTCGGGGGCGGGCTGTCCGGCGGTCAGCATCGGGTTTGATCCTCGCTAGCGCCTGCGCATATGGCTCCGGCGTGAGCCATGCTAGCGGTCGGTCGCCCGATGTCAATCGGGTCCTGCCCGGGGAATTGCCGGGCTCGGCTCGTCGGCGGCGCCCGGGCACCCCGGGCGGGTGAACCTCGGGCCGGGGCCCGTGCCGGTCCGCCCTACCGCGGCTCGTAGGCCAGGCTCTGGGCCAGCCAGCGCTCCACCGCCTGAACCGACATGCCCTTGCGCCGGGCATAGTCCGCCACCTGATCCCTGCCGAGCTTGCCCACCGCGAAGTAACGCGACTGCGGGTGGGCGAAGTACAGCCCGCTGACCGCCGCCGTGGGCACCATGGCCCTGGACTCGGTGAGCCAGATGCCGGTGCGCGACTCCACGTCCAGCAGCGCCCAGAGCAGGTCTTTTTCGGTGTGGTCCGGGCAGGCCGGGTAGCCCAGCGCCGGGCGGATGCCGCGGTATTTCTCCGCGATCAGCTCCCGATTGGTCAGGGACTCGTCCGCGGCGTAGCCCCAGTACTCGCGCCGCACGCGCTCATGGAGCCATTCCGCCAGCGCCTCGGCCAGACGGTCCGCCAGGGCCTTCAGCATGATCGACTGGTAGTCGTCATGGTCGGCCTGGAACTGCGCGAGCTTATCGTCGATGCCTATGCCGGCGGTGCAGGCGAAGCCCCCGATGTAATCGGGGCGCTCGGAGTCCAGTGGCGCGACATAATCCGCCAGGCAGTCGTTCGCCCGACCGGCGGGCTGACGACCCTGCTTGCGCAGGAAGTGGAACCTGGTGAGCGGCTCGGTCCGATCTGTGTCGAGATAGACGTCCACGTCGTCGCCGATCCGGGCCGCGGGGTAGAGGCCGACCACCGCCGCCGCCCGCAGCCACCGCTCCCCGATCATCCGTTCCAGCATCTGCTCGGCGTCGGAGAAGAGCTTGCGCGCCTCCCCGCCCTTCCCGGCATCGTCGAGGATATCGGGGTAGCGGCCCTTCAGCTGCCAGGCATGGAAGAAGAAGGTCCAGTCGATGTAGGGGACCAGCTGCTCGACGGGTATGTCATCGAGCAGGATCTCCACGCCGCCGCCCCGGCGCCCGACGACCGGTGCGCAGGCGCCCGCGGGCAGGGGCTTGAAGCCCTGGCGGCAGGCGGCGGGGACCGGCGGCTCGTAGTCCGGCCAGTCGATGGGGACGGGGTTGTCGCGGGCCTCCTCGACGGGCACGAGGTTGCGGGTCTCGTCCTTGCCGGCACGCCGCGCCTTCACCTGCCGGTACTCCTTGGCGACCTTCTCCAGAAACGCGTCGCGCTGGCCCTTCGAGAGCAGGTTCGACGCCACGCCCACCGCCCGGGAGGCGTCGGCCACGTAGACCACCGGGTGCTCGTACTCCGGATCGATCTTCACCGCCGTATGCGCCTTGGAGGTGGTCGCACCGCCTATCAGGAGAGGCACGTCGAAGCCCTGGCGCTGCATCTCCTTGGCCACGTGCACCATCTCGTCGAGCGACGGCGTGATCAGCCCCGACAGGCCGATGATATCCACGCGCCGTTCGCGCGCCTCCTGCAATATCCGGTCGGCGGGCACCATGACGCCCAGATCGATGACCTCGTAGTTGTTGCACTGCAGGACCACGCCGACGATGTTCTTGCCGATGTCGTGCACATCACCCTTGACGGTGGCCATGAGGATCTTCCCCTGGGTGCGCACCTCCGCCTCGGCCTTCTCCGCCTCCAGGTAGGGCTCCAGGTAAGCCACCGCCTTCTTCATCACGCGGGCGGACTTCACCACCTGGGGCAGGAACATCTTGCCGTCGCCGAAGAGGTCGCCCACCACGTTCATGCCGTCCATCAACGGCCCTTCAATGACGTGCAGCGGACGCTCGGCCTTCTGCCGCGCCGCCTCCGTGTCCTCCTCGATGTATTCGGTGATGCCCTTGACCAGGGCGTGCTCGATGCGCCGCTCGACGGGCCATTCCCGCCAGGCCAGGTCCTCCTTGCGCTCCACGGCGCTGCCGTCGCCCTTGTACTTGGGGGCCAGGTCGATCAGGCGTTCCGTGGCATCGGCGCTGCGGTTGAGCACCACGTCCTCCACCACGTCGCGCAGCTCCTCGGGGATGTCCGCGTACACCGCGAGCTGGCCGGCGTTGACGATCCCCATGTCCAGCCCGGCGCGGATGGCGTGATACAGGAAGACCGCGTGGATCGCCTCGCGTACCGGGTTGTTGCCCCGGAAGGAGAAGGAGACGTTGGACACGCCGCCGGAGACCAGCGCGTGGGGCAGGTTCCCCTTAATCCAGCGCGTCGCCTCGATGAAATCAACGCCGTAGTTGGCATGCTCCTCGATGCCCGTCGCCACGGCGAAGATGTTGGGGTCGAAGACGATGTCCTCCGGGGCCATCCCCACCCGCTCGGTCAGGAGCCGGTAGGCACGCTCGCAGATCTGCGTCTTGCGCTCGAAGCTGTCCGCCTGACCGTCCTCGTCGAACGCCATGACCGTGACCGCCGCGCCGTAGCGGCGGCACAGCCGTGCCTGCTCCAGAAAGGTCGCCTCGCCCTCCTTGAGGGAGATGGAGTTGACAAGGGCCTTGCCCTGGACGCACTTGAGCCCCGTCTCGATGATCGGCCACTTGGAGGAGTCGATCATGACGGGCACCCGCGAGATGTCGGGCTCCGAGGCCACCAGGTTGAGGAACCTGCGCATGGCCTCGGCGCCGTCGAGCATGCCCTCGTCCATGTTCACGTCGATCATCTGGGCGCCGTTCTCCACCTGCTGGCGGCACACGTCCAGCGCCTCGTCGAACCGGTCCTCGAGGATCAGGCGCTTGAACCGGGCCGAGCCCGTGACGTTGGCCCGCTCGCCGATGTTGACGAACAGGGACTCGGGGCCGATGTTCAGCGGCTCCAGCCCGGAGAGCCGGCACTCGGGCGGGATCTCCGGCTGTCCGCGCGGCGTCCTGCCCTCCACCGCCCGGGCGATGTGTTCGATGTGCAGGGGCGCGGTGCCGCAGCAGCCGCCCACGATGTTCAGGAACCCGGACTCCGCCCACTCGCCGATGTACTCGGCCATGTGCTCGGCATCCAGGTCGTACTCGCCGAACTCGTTGGGCAGCCCGGCGTTGGGGTGGGCCGAGACCGGGAACTCGGAGATCCTGGAGAGCTCTTCGACGTGCTGGCGCAGCAGGTCCGGGCCCAGCGCGCAGTTGAGCCCGATCGAGATCGGTCTCGCGTGGCGGATGCTGTTGTAGAAGGCCTCCACGGTCTGACCGGAGAGGGTGCGCCCGGACTGGTCGGTGATGGTCCCGGAGATCATCAAGGGCCGCCGCACGCCGTCCTCCTCGAACACCCGCTCGAGGGCGAAGATGGCCGCCTTGGCATTCAAGGTGTCGAAGATGGTCTCAATCAGGAGCAGGTCCACGCCCCCGGCGATCAGGCCGCGGGCAGACTCCGCATAGGCCTCCACCAGGGTGTCGAAGTCGATGCCGCGCGCCCCCGGGTCGTTCACGTCGGGCGAGATGCTTGCGGTGCTGCTGGTGGGACCCAGCACTCCGGCTACGAAGCGCGGCTTCTCCGGCGTGCTGTGGCGGTCCGCACAGTCCCGGGCGATGCGCGCCGCGGTCTCGTTGATCTCCGCGACCAGCTCCTCCATCTGGTAGTCCGCCAGGGAGATGCGGGTGGCGTTGAACGTGTTGGTCTCGATGATGTCGGCGCCGGCCGCCAGGTAGCTCTCGTGGATCTCCCGGATCACGTCCGGGCGGGTCAGAACGAGCAGATCGTTGTTGCCCTGCAGATCACCCGGCCAATCGGCGAACCGCTCGCCCCGGAAGTCCGCCTCCGAGAGCCTGCGCCGCTGGATCATGGTGCCGGTGGCGCCGTCCAGCACGAGGATGCGCTGCGCCATCAGGGCCCGGATTTCTTCGCTTCGGTCGCTGGATAATTCTGCGTTCATAAGCGGGTCCGGAGTGTCGGCAAAGGGACCGGATTATATAGACCCGGCACGGACATGGCGAACCGGACCCCTGCTCCAGACAGGGACTGCCAGGTGCCGAAGCGACCGGGCAAGGCCGATGCGAAGCGCCCCGGCGGCCGGGACAGGAGGATAGGCGGACCGCCAACCATTCCGCGGCCGGGGCCGCTGCTCAGTGGCGCGCAGGGGGCTCTGCCGCGGCCGTCACCCCGGTGAACAGCGCCTCCACGTCAACCGCATCGAAGCTGTAGTGACGGTTGCAGAACTCGCAGTCCACCTCCACCGAGCCCGTCTCGCGCACCAGCTCGCGCACGTCCTCCCGCCCCAGGGCCTGAAGGGTCTCCTCGATCCGGGCCCGGGAACAGGTGCACCGAAAGGCGACGGGCTCCGGGTCGAACAGGCGCACGCGCTCCTGGTTGAAGAGGCGATGGAGCAGCTCCGTGGGCGCAAGGGACAGGAGCTCTTCGGAGTTGACCGTGCCGGCCAGCAGGGCAATGCGCTCCCAGTCCGCCTCGTGGCCGGCCTCGGAGGGCAGGGCCTGTACCAGGAGCCCGGCGGCGCGCCGCCCGTCCGCGGCGAGCCACAGGCGGGTCGGAAGCTGCTCGGAGCGGGTGAAGTAGCGGCCCAGGACCGCGGCGAGATCCGGCCCTTCCAGCGGGACTATGCCCTGATAACGCGTTCCCTGCCGGGGGTCCACGGTCAGCACCAGCCGCCCATCGCCGAAGGCGTCCGCCAGGTCTGCGTCGGGCACCGGGCCGTCCCAGCGCGCCAGGCCCCGGATGCGCCGGTCGTGGGTGCCCTGGGCCACCAGCAGACGCAGGGGCCCTTCGGACTGGACCTGGAGGATCAGCGAGCCCTGGAACTTGATCGTGGCCGAGAGCAGGCAGACCGCGGCCAGCCCCTGTCCGAGCTGGCTGCGCACAGCCTCCGGGTAGGGATGGGTGTCCAGGACCGCCCGCCAGCTGGCGTCGAGCCGGACGTGCTCGCCCCGCACGCCCGCTTCCTCGAAGAGGAAGCGCAGAAGGCTGTCGCCGCGATCCATGACGGTCTCCCCGGGACGACGCCCGGACCGGGAGTCACTCAACGGCGCCCGCCCAGCGAGCCCAGCACCCCCCGGATGAGCTGGCGTCCCAGCTGACTGCCGATGGCGCGGGCGGCGCTCTTGATCATCGCCTCGATCGGGCTCTGGCGTCGGGAAGCCTTGCGCCGGCCGGCGGTCTCCTCGGGCGCCTGCCGGGCGGCCTCGGCGGCCGCGGACTCGGCGCGCTGCTTCAGGATCTCGTAGGCGGACTCCCGATCCACCTCCCGATCGAATGCGCCGAACAGCACCGAGTCATGGATGACCTGCTCCCGCTCCGCCGCGGAGAGGGGGCCGATCCGGCTGCGGGGGGGGCAGACGAGGGTACGCTCGACCATGCCGGGCCGACCGTCCGTATCCAGGGTGGAGACCAGCGCCTCGCCCACCCCCAGCTCGGTGATGACGCGCTCGGTGTCGAGGCGGGGATTGGGGCGGAAGGTCTGTGCCGCCGCGCGCACCGCCTTCTGGTCGCGGGGGGTGAACGCCCGCAGCGCGTGCTGGACCCGGTTGCCCAGCTGTCCCAGCACCTCGTCCGGCACGTCCCGGGGGCTCTGGGTCACGAAGTAGACCCCGACCCCCTTGGAGCGTATCAGCCGGACCACCTGCTCCACCTTCTCGAGCAGCACGGGCGGGGCGTCGTCGAACAGCAGGTGGGCCTCGTCGAAGAAGAAGACGAGCCGCGGGCGGTCCCGGTCGCCCACCTCGGGCAAGGTCTCGAAGAGCTCCGACAGCAGCCAGAGCAGGAGACTGGAGTACAGCCGCGGCGAGCGCATCAGCCGGTCGGCGGCCAGGATGTTGATCCGGCCACGGCCCTGATCGTCGGTCTGGAGCAGATCGTCCAGCGTGATCGCCGGCTCGCCGAACAGATCCTCCGCCCCCTGCTCTTCCAGCCCAATCAGCCGCCGCTGTATGGCCCCCACCGAGGCGGGCGAAACGTTGCCGTACTCGGTGCGCAGCTCCCGGGCATTGTCGCCGACGAACCGCAGCATCGACTTGAGGTCCTTGAGATCGAGCAGCAGCAGGCCCTGATCGTCGGCCACCCGAAAGGCCAGGTCCAGGACGCCGGACTGGGTGTCGTTTAGGCGCAGGAGGCGGGCGAGCAGCAGCGGCCCCATCTCGGAGATGGTGGTGCGCAGGGGATGCCCCTGCTGCCCGAGCACGTCCCAGAAGGTGACCGGCACGCCTTCGAACCGGAAGCCCTCCAGCCCGATCCGCTCCACCCGCTCGCTGATCTTGGGGTGCTCACGCCCCGGGGCGGCCAGCCCCGAGAGATCGCCCTTCACGTCGGCCATGAAAACCGGCACGCCCAGCCGGCTGAACGACTCCGCCAGGACCTGCAGCGTGACCGTCTTGCCGGTCCCGGTGGCGCCCGCGATCAGGCCGTGCCGATTTGCCATGGAGGCGAGGAGGCCTACCTGCTCCTCACCCCTTCCGATCAGAATGCGTTCCTCCGCCATAGCGCCCACCGGTCCCGTCCCCCGTCGGTCCCGGCAATGATCGGTCAGGCGGCCGACCCTGTCCACCGGACCGTCCGTCTCGGATAAGCTGGGCAGCGCGTCAACCGTTCCGCCATCAGGGGGGGAAGAAATGGGAGAGAAGCTCATGCTGCTTCCGAGCCGGGAGCACCGAAACATCCGCCTGGTCCGCATCCCCGATGACTTCGAGGAGCACGAGGCGTTCCGACACGCCACCGGCCTGATCGCCCAGGCCGAGGACGACAACCCGGAGTACACCTGGGACGACCTGGCGGAGCTCCTCGAGGCCCACGGCTTCGAGCCGGTGGCGTTCGTCCTCGGCCCGGAGCTGGACGTCCCCGCCGATACCTGAACGGCCAGGGCGGGCGGGGCGCGGAACGTCGGTGGCCGTGGTTGCGGGGCGTTTGCCGACGGGTGGCTGTTCAATGCCGACCCAGCGGCAGCGACGGCGGTTCGCCACCGACCGGAAATGAATTACGCTTTGAACTGGGGGGGCAAGCACAATGCGTCGTCCTGCTTCGGCAGGGCCATTGCCGATCCCGCCGCCGGAACCATAACAAACCTGAGGGACCGCCATGGCCAACGAAAGCACCCGCTACCGCGTGGTGTTCACCGGGGACACGGCCGCCGGCCAAGACGCCGAGCAGGTCACCGCGCGGCTCGCCGAACTTCTCAAGCTGGATACCCAGAAGGCCCGCCGACTGATCTCGGGTCGGCCCAGGGCCGTGGGCAAGGCGTTCGAGCGCGAGAAGGCGGAGAAGCTCAGACGGCGCATCGAGGGGACCGGCGCGGAATGCTTTATCGAGCCGGTCGCTGTCCATGCGGAGGAAGATCAGCCTGTGCCGCCCCCGCGGTCTCAGCCCCTGGGCCCCCAGGCCGCGCGCGAAGCGCCCTCTGCCTGGTCCCTCGAGCCCCTGGGGCAGGGCCTCGAGTCGTCCCGGGAGACAGCGGCGCGCGGGGATCGAGGCGAGGAGCAGCCCGTGCCGCAGGCCGCGGGCGGCGGGCTGAGCCTGGCGCTCGAGGAGCGACCCGGGGGAGACGACGCCGGGCGGGAGGCGGAGCAGAGCGTCACCTGCCCCAAGTGCGGCCACCGCCAGCACGGCGGCGACGAGTGCGAGGCCTGCGGCATCATCTTCCGCAAGTATCAGGCTTCCATGGGGCCAGCGGCGGAGGAGGACGAGGCGCCGGGCCCACAGGCGGGCGGGCGACGGGCGGAGCGCCACGACAGCTGGCGGGACCTGGAGCTCTTCACCGGGCCCAACGCCCACCGGTACGTGGAGAAATTCGAGAACTTCCGGGGGGACCAGGGGGAGCGGTTCGCCCTCACCTGGCACTGGCCGGCCCTGTTCGTGCCCTTCTACTGGACGCTGTACCGCAAGCTCTGGCTGTGGGCGATCCTCGCCTTCATCAGCGGGGCTCTGCTGCCCCTGATCAGCAATGTCGCCTGGGCCCTGACCGCCAACTATATCTACTTTCGCCACGCCCGCGGAGCGACCGGGCGCATCAGGCGCCAGTACCGCTCGGGCGACGCCGACCGCAAGATCGCCGAAGAGGGAGGCACCAGTCCGGGCGCGGTCTGGCTGGCCATCGCCGTCAGCATCCTGGTGACCTATCTGTACGTCAAGGCGACCCTGTCTCTGGTCTCGCAGGCCCTCACGGGATTCACGGATGCCACCATGGTTCAGCAAGGGGGGGAGTCGGGGCTGGCACCGGAGATGCGAGACGACCCGAACGCCAGGGCGACGGCAGCCGAGCTCGGCATCGTCGGGGTCGGGGTCCGCATCTGGTTCCTCGCCGAGGGCCACGGACGTACGCCCGATGAGGTAAGCTGGGACAGTATCAGCGCCGACCTCGACCTGGACAGAGAGGACATCGAGGACGCCTGGGGCACTCCCATCGGCTATGAAGGCAGGTCCGACGGCTTCAACCTGCGATCCGCCGGGGCCGACACCCTGTTCGACACCGACGACGACATCGTACACCGGGTCGATCTCTGAGCACCGCCCCGCAGGGGGCGCCCTCAGCCCGGGCCGATCGACGACAGCCAGCGCTCCAGCGCGAAGAAGTCGGAGACCTCCAGGTCCGCGGGGGCAAGCGCCTCGGGCCAGGGGGCGCCGGAGCGGTTGACCCAGACCGTGCGCATGCCCAGGCGGCGGGCGGCATCCACATCCAGGAACGGATCGTCGCCCACATGGACCGCAGCGTCCGGGGCGACCCCGGCGTGGCCCATGGCGGCCTCGAACATCGCCGGCGCCGGCTTGGAGGCCCCCACGTCGGCCGCCGAGATGCTGTGGTTAAAACGGCCCCTCAGCGGCGTTCGCCCCACCTCGGCGTTGCCATTGGTGATCGACACCAGGCAGTAGCGGGCGGCGAGCCTGCCGAGCACCGGCGCGACGTCGGGATAAGGCTCGACCCGGTTGCGCTCCTCCATGAACAGCGCCACGCCCTGCCGCGCCCAGTCCCGCTCGTAGCCGTGGCGGATCAGGAGCTCGCCCAGCGATTCGGTTCGCAGGGCGGTGATGTCATGGGCAAGCTCGGGCCGCGCCTGCCTCAGCGCCGCCCTGTGCTCACGCAGCCGCTCGATGCTGTAGGACTTCGCCAGCGCAGGCGCGCGCTCGGAAAGCCAGCCGAAGAGACGCTCCTCGGCCCGGACGATCGCAGACCAGCAGGGCCAGACGGTCTCGTCCAGGTCCAGGGTGATCAGCCGAACCCCCGCCGCATCGCGCCCGAGCGCGCGGGCAGGTCCCCTCACCGTTTCCGAACCGGCTCCCGTCTGCGTCATACGTCACTCTTCCCGTCTGTCCGCGAAAGACCCCAAGGAGCGCGGGCTGACAGCCCCGCGGCACTGCGGCTAACTTATCTGAGATGGAGCCGGGCAACCGAGCGATTCAACCTCCGGGGGAGCCCGGAAAGAGGCGACAGCCCATGTTCTGGATGCACCGCAAGACCGAAATGCCGTCTCCGGAGGAGGCGTTGCCGGGGCGGGACAAGCCGATGCCCGTGCCCGACGCACACTACGTCAACGGCCATCCCCTGAAGCCGCCGTTCCCCGAGGGCATGAGCCGAATCCTGGTCGGCATGGGCTGCTTCTGGGGAGCCGAGCGCGGATTCTGGGAGACCCCGGGCGTCTACACGACGGCGGTCGGCTATGCCGGAGGCTATACCCCCAACCCCTCGTACGACGAAGTCTGCACCGGGCTCACGGGCCACAACGAGGTGGTGCTCGTGGTGTACGACCCGTCGCAGATCGAGCTCGACCGGCTGCTGGCCCTGTTCTGGGAACGCCACGACCCCACCCAGGGGATGCGGCAGGGCAACGACGTGGGCACCCAGTACCGCTCCGGGATCTACGTCTTCGACGCCGACCAGCGCGCCCGCGCCGAGGCCAGCCGCGAGGCCTACCAGCGCGCCCTGGACGCCCACGGCAAGGGCGCGATCACCACCGAGATCGTCGACGCGCCGCCGTTCTACTATGCCGAGGATTTTCACCAGCAGTACCTGGCGAAGAACCCCCAGGGCTACTGCGGCCACGCCGGCACGGGAATACCGTTTCCCGAGGCGGTCTGATCGCCGCGGGCTACTGCGAGGGCTCGAGCTCCACCGTCCCCCGGACGGTGACCTCCAGGGTCTGGGTGCCTGCCTCCAGGGTCGGCGGCACCTCGGGCGCCGCCCGCGCGGATAGCATGCGCATCTCCATGGGCCGAACGGGCTGGCCGCCGGTGTCGATCTCCATGCTCACCAGGCGATAGTCCGGGCGTCCGAGCTCGGCCGCCACCAGAGCGGCGCGCCGCGTGAAGCCCTGGATCGCCCCGCGCATGAGGCGCTCCTCGGCCTCGCGCCGTTGCTCGTCGGATACCCGGTAAGAGACGGACTGCACCTGCAGATCGGCCTGCAGCTCCCCCACCAGCTCGCTGAGCCGGTCCGCCGCCCGGCTCTCGAGGCGGATGGCCTGGCGCACCCGCCAGCCGCTCAGGTGCTGATCGCGGTAGACGGGCGTCGTCTGGTACTCGAGGGTCTGGACCTCCACGTCCTCCACCTGCTTCACCCGCGCCACGGCCCGGCCGATCGACCGGTTCACGTGGCCCGCCAGCATGGCAGGGTCGTCGCCCTCGCGCTGCTCGTAGAGCACGGCCACCAGGGTGTCGTTCTCCACCTGCGCGCTGGCCGAGGCACTGAGGCTCACGCGGTCGTATTCGGCCGCCCGCTCACCGGCTGCCGGACCCGCTACCGGGGCAAGAGCGATCAGCAGCGCAACGGCTGGACCCATGGGAAAGCGCATCATCCACAACTCCTTGGTGCGTCGAGCTCGGGGCGGGGCCGGCGATCACCCGTCGGCGCGGTGCAGGACCTCGCCGGCCTCGTTCAAGACCTCCACGCCGACGGGGATGCCGTCGCGCAGGCTAGCCGTCACCACGCAGAAGTCCTCGAACAGGTCCAGGCAGCGATCGAGCTTGCGCGATTCCGCCAGATCGCCTCCCACCGTGATGCGCACGTCGATACCGCCGATGCGCAGGCGCTTGCGCTCGTTGCGCACCAGCCGGCAGGTGGCCTCGGCCTTCACCGCGCGAGGCGGCACCTCGTCTCTGGCCAGGCAGTACATCAGGCTCGCGCTCAGGCAGTTGGCGGTGGCGGCGGCGACCAGCCGGGAGGCGTTGGGACCGGCGCGCTCGCCCAGGGGCGGCGGCTCGTCCATCAGCAGGTCTTCGGCCTTGGGCAGATCGAAGCGGACCTCGAACGCATAGTCCTCGAGCTGCTCCAGCTCGATGGTGAAACGGCCCTCTTCGCTCATGGCGCCGGCTCCTGCTCGGAAAATGAAAGGCTCAGGGCTCGATGCGCGTGCCCAGCACCTCGAGGAACTTGCGGATCCACTGGGGATGACCCGGCCACGCCGGCGCGGTGACCAGATTACGGTCCACATAGACGTTGGCGGCGCCCTCCCCGGCATCGCACCAGGTCGCGCCCGCGCGCTCGACCTCGGGGCGCACCGCAGGGTATGCGGTGCACTCCCGGCCGGCCAGGACACCGGCCGCGGCCAACAGCTGCTGGCCGTGGCAGATCGAGGCAATGGGCTTGTCGGTCTCGGCGAAATGGCGCACCGTCTCCAGCACGCGGTCGTCCAGGCGAAGGTACTCCGGCGCCCGACCGCCCGGGATCACGAGGGCGTCGTAGGCAGCCGGGTCGGTCGCATCGAAATCGGCGTTGATCGCGAAATTGTGGCCCGGCTTCTCGCTGTACGTCTGGTCGCCCTCGAAGTCGTGAACGGCGGTGCGCACGCTGTCCCCCGGTCGCTTGCCCGGGCAGACCGCATGCACCTCGTGGCCGACCATCAGCAGCATCTGGAAGGGGACCATCACCTCGTAGTCCTCCACGAAGTCGCCCACCAGCATCAGGATCTTCTTCTGGGCCAAGGCTCGCTCCTCGGTGGATGTTCGAAAACGGTCAGCGCCGGCGGGGAGGTGCGAACAGCCGCACCGAGCGCCGCTTGAACAGCGGGATGAGCAGCATGCCCGCCGCGAAGCCGCCGATGTGGGCGCCGAAGGCGACGCCGCCCTCCTGATCGCCCGCGAGCCACGAGTTTAACAGCTGCAGCCCGAACCATAACAGCAGCACCCAGGCCGCTGGCATGTAGACCGTGTAGATGAGGAACCCCAGGGGGATGCCCACGAGTACGCGGGCGTGGGGGAACAGCAGCAGGTAGGCGCCCAGCACCCCCGAGATGGCGCCGCTGGCGCCGATCATGGGGAGCACCGACTCGGGATCGGGCACGGCCTGGGCCATGGCGGCGGCCACGCCGCAGAGCAGATAGAACACGATGAACCGGCCGTGGCTCATCACGTCCTCGACGTTGTTGCCGAAGATCCAGAGAAACAGCATGTTCCCGAGCAGGTGCATCCATCCGCCGTGCAGGAACATCGACGTGACCACGGTCGCCCAGGCCGGCACCATCACCAGCGACGGATCGAGCTCGCGGTTGCCGAAAAGCACGGCGGGTATGCTTCCCAGGGCGTAGACGACCCGGTTGTGGGCCTCGGTCCCCAGCGAGATCTGCCATAGGAATACGAGCACGCATGCGGCGATCAGCGTGTAGGTCACGACGGCCGGAGAACGGGTGGGATTGTCGTCGTGCAGGGGCAGCATGGCGCGCTCCGTGGTACCTGGCCGGTTGGCGGATTCTAACCGAGCGCCGGCAGCGGACGTTGGCGGACGGGCGCAGCACCCGGCTGGAGTTTTTGCCAGAATAGGCGCCATGGGCACACGATCCCTGCCGCCGGGCCCCCGCCGGGGCCGCGGCGCCGTCAGCAACCCGGACAACCGCTACGCGGCCGTACGCTACGAGGCGTTCGACGACGGCTGGGCGGACGCCGATCCCGCGGCGGAGCCGCTGCGCACGCAGCTGACGGTGGACACCAGCCGCACGGTTATCACCCGAAACGACTCGCCCGACGTCCCCTTCGACCGATCCATCAATCCCTACCGGGGGTGCGAGCACGGCTGCGTCTACTGCTACGCCCGGCCCAGCCACGCCTGGTTGGGGCTCTCCCCGGGGCTCGACTTCGAGACCCGTCTGTTCTACAAGCCCCGGGCGGCCGCGCTGCTCCAGCAGGAGCTCGCGCGTCCGGGTTACCGCTGCGCTCCCCTCGCCCTGGGAGTCAACACCGACGCCTACCAGCCGGTGGAGCGGCGGCTGGAGCTCACGCGGGGCCTGCTCCGGATTCTGGCCGGGCAGCGCCATCCCGTCACCCTGGTGACCAAGTCCGCGCTCATCGAGCGCGACCTCGACATCCTGACCGACATGGCGCAGCGCGGCCTGGTCCAAGCCAGCATCAGCGTCACCACTCTCGATGCAGGGCTGGCGCGGCGCCTCGAGCCCCGGGCGGCCGCTCCCCGGCGACGCCTGGAGTCCATGGCCCGGCTCGCCGACGCCGGCGTCCCCGTAGGGGTCATGGTCGCGCCCGTTATCCCCGCTCTCACCGACCCGGAGCTGGAGCGCATTCTCGAGGCCGCACGGGCCGCCGGGGCCCGATGCGCGGGCTACGTGCTGCTCAGGTTGCCCCACGAGGTGGAGGGGATGTTTGCCGAGTGGCTCGAAGCCCACTATCCCGCGACGGCCTCCCGGGTGCTCAACCGGGTGCGGGACACACGCGGCGGGCGGATGAACGATCCGCGGTTCGGATCGCGTATGAGGGGCGTCGGCGAGTACGCGGACCTCATCGCCCAGCGCTTCCGCGTCGCGACCCGGCGGCTGGGCTTCGAGGGCTTCCCGGACCTGGACGTCAGCGCCTTCGTGCCGCCGCGGGGGGGCGACACTCAGCTGGAGCTGTTCTAGTGCTCGGTCCCATACAAATCGTTTGCTTCAGAGCCCCTCCCATGGGCCAAGGCAAGGCGCGTCCCGCAGGGAATGGTGATCCCATTGCCAAGGGGCGCAACGCAG
>JASFUT010000045.1:0-15437 GCA_050050175.1 Chromatiales bacterium | reverse complement strand
ACAGCGTACCGCGCTCAACTTCGGCATCAGCGCGGAGGGCGTCACCCGACCGTCGGCGGTGGTCGACAGCTACCGGACCCACGTACGGTTCCGGCGCAACTTCCTGCGCGACTGGCTGTTCTACGAGATCGAGCCGGAGCTGCGCTGGCCGCGCGACGAGGGCTACGATCCGACGCCCGGCATCAGCCTGAGACTGGAGGCCCAGCTGTGGGAGTGAGTTCGGCCGCGCGGTGGCTCAGCTGATCACCCGGGCGCGTCCCACCTCGTCGGAGAAGTCCGTCCGATTGCAGCTGGCCGGCACCCGGCACATAACCCGCTCGCACATCTGCGCCACCCTTCGGAGAAAGGGACGGAAAGGGGCGCGACCCCGCTCGATCACCGCAGGCTACTGAAACGCGCCTGCGGCCGCGGATGCCGCCGGTGACCGGCGGCGCCCTTCGCCATGCCGCCATCGCCGGAGACTCGGGCCCGGGCGACCCGCCCCGGCGGATCGTCCGCCGGAGCGGCAACCGCTCAGTAGCGCGGCGGATAGGTCTCGCGGTACGTCGGTTCCCTATAGCCGCCGGAGCCGTAGCTTCCGCCCTGCTGACCCTCCACCACGGGCCGCACGAAGACCTCCACGCGCCGGTTGAGCTGCCGCCCCGCCTCGGTGGCGTTGGTGTCACGGGGATCGCTCTCGCCACGGCCCTCCGCCGTCAGACGCTGGCGCGCGACGCCGCGGTAGGCCAGGTAGTCCAGCACCGCGTACGCCCGCCTTTCCGAGAGCTGCCGGTTGTACTCTTCCGGCCCGGTGCTGTCGGTGTGACCGACGATGTGCACGGTCGTGCGGTTGTACTTCTGGAGCAGGTCGGCAAGCTTGTCCAGGGTGGGCCGGAAGGCGGGCTTGATCTCGGCGCTGTCGTAGGGGAAGGACACCTCGCTGTCGAGCGTCAGCTTGAGGGTCTCGTCGCGCATGCGCTGGATCTCGAGCTCGTTGGCGCGCTGCTCGGCGGCCAGGGCGTTCTGGAAGTCCCGCTCCTGCTGGTCCATATAGTTGCCGACCGCACCGCCGGCCAGGGCGCCCACGGCCGCGCCCACCCACCTGCCGCTGTCGTGGTCGATCTGATGCCCGATCACGGCCCCGGTGACGGCACCGATGGCGGCGCCCGTCTTTGCCCGCCGATGGGGGTCGTCGGTGGCACAGCCGCTCACAAGGACCGCACCGCCGAGCAGGATCGCCGCAGGAAGGGTTGCTCTCATACGAAACCTCCAAAAGTCAGGCTGGACAGACGACAACTGCCTCGGGTGTCCCGCCGATCGGCTGGCCCCCGGAGCCGTTGTGCGCATCGGATACCCGTATTCTAGATCAACGGCCACCCCGACGAAGCAGGGTTCCGCGAAGCCGGTCACAAGCCCGCGCGGTATGAGTCGCCCTGACGCCGCGCTATATTGGAGCCTGAACCGGGCCGCGGACGGCTGAATGACATGCGTATCAAGCCCCAGTCAAACCCCTGGAAGACGCGGATTCTGCTGCTCGTCACGCTCCTTGCGCTGTTGAGCGCGGCTGGTCTTTATTATTACACGCACCCGGAAGAGCTCCCCGAGTGGGCCAGCCGCACGCCGGTCGGCCGCGACCTCCAGACCGCCACGGTCTACAAATGGCAGGATGCCCAGGGCGGGTGGCACATAACCGACGAGCCCCCTGCGCCGGGCACGCCCTATGAGACCCAACGCTGGTCCCGCGACACCAACGTGCTGCCCGCCCCCAGGGCCCGGATCATCCATAGGGACTGAGCGCAGCGTCGGTCCGGCTTCAGCCGGATCGCCCCAGCCAACCAAGTCGCCCGCCGAGCACTAGGCAGGCAGCAGCGAAGCCTGCGCCTCGCGCCCGGCGAGCTTGCGCTGCAGGCGGCGGCGTCGGTGCTCGTGCTCGGGCGTCGATGGCAGGCGCGACGCCCACCCGAGCGCCTCGCCGTAGTCCCGGGCCACATGCTCGTGGTACTTGGCGAGCTGCTCCCATGCCTCGGGCTCGTCGGCGGCCAGGGCCCGCCAGATGGCGCACGCCTTCCGCCACGCCCCGGCCCTGCGGTGCAGGCGCGCGAGCTCGAGCAGGCCGTCCGGGCCCAGGTCGCCCCGATGCGCGACGAGGATCTCCCTGGCCCTGCCCTCCCGGTCCCGCGCAAGCCAGGCCCGGGCCACGGCCAGCGTATCTGCTCCCCAGCGTCCGGGATGCCGGTAGACCTCGCCGAGCCGCAGGGCCAGCGCCGCCAGGGAAACCAGGTCCCAGTGGTTGTGCCGCAGCACCGCCCCGATGCGCGAGCCGTCGCGCCGACGCAGCCAGTCGAGCCAGACTCCGGGGGCCTCGGCGCCCGGCAGGTCGCCGTCGCGCTCGAATCCGAGCAGCGCACGCTCGGCGGTGCCCAGGCGGCAGTCCGGCCACACCCGGCCGAACGCCCGGCGCACGGGATGGAGCAGGTCCAGGTGGGCCAGGCCCCCGAGGGGGTCCGTCACGCGGCCCAGGCGGGCCCGGGCAGCGAGCAGGGGCAGGTCGAAGGTCTTGCCGTTGAAGCTCACCAGGGTGCGGCCCCGCCCCGCCCAGCGCGCGGCCTCCTCCAGCATGGCCCTCTCCCCGGCGAAGGCGGTGAGCAGGAGCTGGCAGGTCTCGATCGCCTCGCGGCCCACCCGCGCCATGCCGAGCACGAACACCAGGGTACCCGTCCCGCCCGCCAGGCCGCTCGTCTCGGTGTCCAGCAGGAGCCAGCCCTCGGCCGCGCCATCGCAGGGGTCGGGCAGGAGGGCGCCCCGGGTGCGTATTGCTGCCAGATCGACGGCACCGTGGCGGCGGTCCAGCGGGACGCTGCGGATCACGCGAACGAGCCCCGGCGAGAGGAGCTCGCCGCCCAGCTGCTCCGACAGTCCGGCCTCGTCCATGGGCCGCCCCCCACCCCTGGTGCCGCGCGACCCATCGTAGGAGCGTTCGTTGAGCGCGAATGGCCCGCGGCCGGCAGCCGCTCCTTCTACAGGGGCCTCGGGTCGCCTCCCGAGGGAGCGCTCGCTGAGCGCGAATCCTTCACGGCTGTTTCCGGATTGGCCGGACCGGGAGGAGGGCCGCAGCCGCCTGATACGCTCGGCCACGCCGCCCGGCTCGCACGCGCTCTGCTGTGCCGGCCCGGCGCCCGTCTGGCGCTTGAGCGCGGCCAGCCGCTGCTTAACATCCATCGCGCAGCAGCTCCAGCACCCGCAGGGCCATGGCCTTGGGGGCGTAGCCCCGCTCCTCGTCGGAGGCGAGGACGGGACCCACGCAGGCGGGGCAGCCGTAGCGGCAGCCGCAGTCCGCCACCAGTGCCAGGGCCTGCGCCACCACCTCGCCGCGCTGATCGAACAACGGCGCCGAGAGCCCCACCCCGCCCGGGTAGTTGTCGTACAGGAACACGGCAGGGCGGAATCGGCCCTCGGCCTCGGGGCTCAGCTCCCCGCCCTCGAAGCTTCGCATCTGGCCGCGGCCGTTGGGCCCCACGGTGGCGAACCAGCGGGCATCGCCGTCGCCCACCGCGCGGCCCAGATCCCGGGGCTCCGACATCATGCGAAGCGCCGCCACGTGATGCATGGCGTAGGCCGCGCCGAGGAACCCGTCCAGGGCCTGCTGGCGGCCCGGAAAGCGCTCCTCGAGCAGCCCCGGCGCGAGCTGCCACCAGGCGGCGGTCGTGTGCATCTCCTGGTCCGGGAGATTGATATTGCCGTAGCCCACGTTCTCGTGGGTGTAGTAGCGGATCTTCTTGTAGCCGGCGATGCGCCGCACCAGGTGCACCTCGCCGTGGGCCGCCTCGCCGCTGCCCTGCCCCTGCCGCTCGAAGGCTTCGAGGATCTTGAGCTTCGTGTAGTCGATGGCGTCGGTGTAGTAGTCGGCGCGGGTGCGGGTGACGAAGGCCTTGCGTCCCTCCCAGTCCAGGCGCTCCACCTGCCAGGGCCTCGCCTGGACCAGATAGATGGCGCCCTCGTAGATCGTCACGGGGGCGCTGGAGTAGTCGACCTCGGCGATCACCTCCTGCCCGCCGCCGGTCGTGTCGATCACGGTGAAGTTGCCCTCCGCCACCGAGCGCAGGGAGACCGCGTTGGCCGGGTAGCTGTCGGCGGTCCAGTGCCACCGGGCGCCCTCGCGGTGCAGCACCCCCTCGTCTTGCAGGTAGGCCAGAAGCTCGTCCAGCGCCTCGCCGCCGAAGCGCTCGCCCTCGCGGAACGGCAGCTCGAAGGCGGCGCAGCGCACGTGGTCCAGCAGGATCAGCAGCTGGTCGGGGTCGATGCGGGCATGCTCGGGCGAGGCCCCCAGGAAGAAGTCCGGATTGCGCACGATAAACTGGTCGAGAGGCTCGCTGGACGCCACCAGCACGCCCAGGGACGTGCGGTTGCGCCGCCCCGCCCGCCCAAGGCGCTGCCAGGTTCCGGCGATGGTGCCGGGGTAGCCGTTGAGCACGCAGACGTCCAGCGCGCCGATGTCCACCCCGAGCTCCAGGGCGGAGGTGGCGATCACGCAGTCCACGTCTCCGGCGCGCAGGCGCCGCTCGGTGGCACGCCGCTCGGTGGGCAGATAGCCCCCGCGGTAGGCCTCGACGCGGGGCGGCCTGCGCGGGTCTCTGTCGAAGACGTCCTTCAGGTACTTGGTCAGCACTTCCACCATGAGCCGGGTGCGGGCGAAGACGATGTTCTTCAGCCCCATGCGGGTGGCGACCCGCGCCACACGCGTGGCCTGGGAGCGCGCCGAGGCACGGATGCCGAGGTCCGGGTTGATCACCGGGGGATTCCACAGCAGGAGCTGGCGCTCGCCCTGGGGCGCCCCGCTCTCGGTGATCGCCTGCACCTCCTGCTCGATGAGCCGACCGGCCAGCTCCCCCGGGTTGGCGATGGTGGCGGAGGCGAAGATGAAGACCGGGTCCGCTCCGTAGAAGCGGCACACCCGCCGAAGGCGCCGGAGCACGTTGGCCACGTGGGAGCCGAACACCCCGCGGTAGGTGTGCATCTCGTCGACCACCACGTAGCGCAGGCCCTCGAAGAACTGCGCCCATTTGGTGTGGTGCGGGAGTATGCCCTGGTGGAGCATGTCCGGGTTCGAGACCACGATGTCCCCGCGGGTGCGCACCGCCTTGCGCGCGTCACCGGGGGTGTCGCCGTCGAAGGTGTAGGCCCGCACGCCGAGGTCGCCGGCCCGGTTGAGCTCCACGACCTCCGCCACCTGGTCCTGCGACAGCGCCTTGGTGGGAAAGAGATAGAGCGCCTTGGCCCGCTCGGTGAGCGCCGCGTGCAGCACGGGGAGGTTGTAGCAGAGCGTCTTGCCAGAGGCCGTGGGCGTCACCACCACGAAGTGCCGCCCGGCCCGCGCCGCGTCCCAGGCCTGGCGCTGGTGGGTGTAGAGCCGTTCGACGCCGCGTCGGCCCAGGGCCGACTTCAGTCGGCCGTCGAGCTCGTCCGGCAGCTCCGCATAGGCCCCTGCCCGCGCCGGGATGGCCAGCTCCCCAGTGATCCGGGGCCTGTACTTGCGCTTGAGATAGGCCGTGAGCCGCTCCACCCCCAGGGGCGCCTCGGCGCTCTGAACTCGCTCGGCGGGAATGCTCATGGGCGTCATTCTCATTATGTTCTATACTCCCGACAATATAGAACAGACCGGGAACGAACGACAACGCCGATGAGCCATGCGGACGGCAGAAGATGAGGACGCTGCCCGAGCCAGCAGATGCTCCTCTCCCCCCTCCCTGCCGAAGAGCAAGGTCGACACCAGGGGGATCAGGAATGCATCGAGTCCCCTCATCCAAGCCCTCTCCCTGAAGGAGAGGGTTTTCAGCCGGAGCCTGAGACGCGTGACGATAGCCGAGCGGCGAGGCGCAGACGCAACCCCCTCTCCCCGCCGGGGAGAGGGCCGGGGTGAGGGGGATAGCCGAAGGACCACGAGCTGATGAAGCGGCTTGCAAGAAGCCTGCGAAAGAATCAGACGGACACAGAAAGAGTGCTGTGGCGCCGCCTGCGAAACCGCCAGATCGCCGGCCGTAAGTTCCGTCGCCAGGAGGCCATCGGTCGCTACGTCGTCGACTTCGTCTGCCTCGATGAACAGCTCATCGTGGAGATCGACGGCAGCCAGCATGCCGACACCACGACTTTCGACCAGCGCCGAACGGACTATCTACAGTCCCGCGGACACCGGGTCCTCCGCTTCTGGGACAATGAGATCCTCGAACATCTCGGCGCCGTTCTGGAACGAATCCACCAGGTCCTGACGTCGCGCCGCAACGAAGCGACAACCGTCTCCCATTCGTCTGAACGATCAATCAGTAGACTTCCCTCTCTGCCCCGGGGAGAGAGCCAGGGTGAGGGGGAACAAGAATGAATTCCTACACCCCCCTCACCCAAACCCTCTCCCTGAGGGAGAGGGCTTAGGGCGCGGAGGTTCGGGACCGATGACGACGAGACCGCGGCTCCTGCATCTCCCTCTCCCCCCCGGGGAGAGGGTTTTTAGCCGGAGCCCGAGACGCGTGCCGATACCCGAGCAGAGAGGCGCAGACGCAACCCCCCTCACCCCAGCCCGCTCCCTAAGGGGGAGAGCTTACGACGAGGACGCCGAATCATGTCGACCATCAATCTCACCCGCCGCCAGCAGGAGATCTACGACTATCTGGTGGAGACCGAGGACCAGTACGAGCACCCCCCGACCCTGGAGGAGCTCTGCTGGGCCTTCGGCCTCAGCTCGCGCGGCTCCATGCACAAGCAGATCCAGGCGCTGATCGACGCCGGTCTGGTGGAGCCCATGAACCACCAGCACCGCGGCGTGCGCCTGACCCACGCGGAGGAGCAGGACGAGAACGCCCTGCCCCTCCTCGGGTACATCGCCGCCGGCCGCCCCATCGAGGCGATCGAGAACGCCGAGGCCGTGCACGTCCCGCCCGCCCTGCGCACAGACCGCCCCTGCTACGTGCTCCAGGTGCGCGGCGACTCGATGATCGACGAGGGCATACTGGACGGCGACTGGGTGGTCATCGAGCAGCGCGATCACGCCCGCAACGGCGAGATCGTCGTCGCCCTGATCGACAACGAGGAGGCCACCCTCAAGCGCATCGAGCAGAAGCGCGGCAAGGTGATACTCCATCCCGCCAACTCGGCGATGGCGCCCATGGAGTTCCAGCCCCGGCAAGTGCTGATTCAGGGCATTCTGGTGGGACAGATGAGGCGGTACCACTGAGGCACCAATGTCCGGAGCGCGACGCGACGACTGGCAACATCAGGGAAGCACATAGCGCCGGAACCTGGGTGGCTCCGACTCCCCAGGTCCACCCGAGAATACGTCCGGTCGTGGACGGACAAGGGAACAGCGTGACGTGCCGCGCAGACTTGTTCTGTGTACCGTGATGCGATCCCCGGTCGGACCTGGACCCGCCCGCCACGCAGCGGATAGGCTGACCCACCACCCAACATGGAGAGCACGCCATGCTGTCGAGGAAATACCTGGCCTTGCCCCTGACCGCCGTCCTGGCTGCGGCGCCCCTTACCGTGGAGGCCGAGCCGGACAACCCCGCGATGACCTACCTTGATCAGGGAACCTACGAGGGTGTGCCCTATCTCAGCGGCGGCATAGGCCTGGTCGAGCGGCGGTACATCACCAGCGCACTGGAGCCCGGCTACAACCTCAAGCTGGAGTTCGCCGAGGCGAACGGCGACTATCTCGCCGATATTGGAGTGCGCATCGTGGACGACAACGGGGATACGGTGCTCGAGGTGGAGTCCGCGGGACCCTGGCTGCTCACCCGGCTGGGCCCGGGCAAGTACACGGTCGAGGCCACCGCAGATGGCAGGACAATCACCAAGAGGGTCACCGTCGGGCGGGGCTCGCCCAGGGTGGTGTTCAAGGACTGGTGAGCACGACGGGGCGGTTGCTCCCCCTCTCTCCGGGGTCCTCCGGCGGCACCTCACCGCGGACGCGCCGATGTCCGGCGCCTTCAGCCCGGGGCCGGTTTCAGGGCACTGAGCGGGCGGATCCGGCCCCCTTCACCCCTGCCCTCTCCGCGGCGCAGCGCGGAAGCTGTGGACTCCGAGCGGAAGCGGGCAGCCGAAACAGTAGTCGATCCTGGCTCCTCCCGGCGAGGACGGCGACACCTTGAGCGAGCTCGTCGATCACACCGTCGAGATGTTCGGGCCCCTCGGTCCGGTGCAGGCCCGGCGGATGTTCGGCGGCTACGGGCTGTTCCGGGGAGAGGCGATGTTCGGAATCCTGGTCGACGGGGTGCTCTTCCTGAAGGCGGACGAGATCACGACGCCGCTGTTCAAGGCCAGGGGGCTGACGCGATTCCAGTACGACCGGAACGGCAGGCCGGTTCGCATGTCGTTCTTCGCTGCGCCCGAGGAGGTCTTCGACGACCGGGACGAGGCGGAGCTCTGGGGCCGCCGCGCCCTGGAGGCGGCGGAGCGGGCACGGGCGATGCGAGGAGGGAGGCGGTCGCGCTGAGCCCTCCCGATTTCAGGGGGACGCGAAGCCCCCTCGGCGACCGATGGAGGTGAGGGTCAGAGGGGCCCGCGCCTCGGACGCGCCCGCGGTCTCCCGCCTCTACTACGAAACCGTGCACCGGGTGAACAGCCGGGACTATCGGCCGGATCAGATCGCCGCCTGGGCGCCGCGGGTCCACCCGGCGGAGTTCTGGGTGAGACGCTGGCGGCGATACCGGGTATTGGTCGCGGAGGTCGGGGGACAGGTCGCGGGCTTCGCCGAGCTCGGGGACGAGGGGCACATCGCCTGCTTCTACGTGCACCACGCGTGGCAGGGGCGGGGCGTCGGCTCCGCGCTCATGGGGCGCCTTGTCTCGGAGTCGCGCCGGCGCGGGACGGCCCAGCTCCTTGCGGATGCCAGTCTCACCGCCGCGCCCTTCTTCCACCGGATGGGCTTCCGCATCCTGCGCCGGCAGGCCCCGATCTACCGCAACCGCCGCTTCAAGCAGTATCTTATGCGGCGGCGCCTGCGTTGATCGGCGCGGTATCCTTCGGATGGACGTCATCCCCGCCAACGGAGCCCGGACCCATGGAGCCCCCGATTCCGCCCGAGACCCGCCAGGCCATCGTCGACGCGGAGCACCTGCGCCTGCTCGCCCTCTTCCACTACATCTGCGGCGGGCTGACCATCGCCTTCTCGGCCCTGTTCATCTTCCACACCGTCGCCCTGTCCGTCCTGGCCGCCCACCCCGAGTGGCTCCCGGCGCAGGAGGTCCGGGAGCTGGGGGAGATGCCGTTCAACCTGATGCGCATGATGGCCGTGGTCACCGGCTCGTTCGTCGCCCTCGGGATCGGCTTCGGTATCGCCCAGATCGTCTCGGGCCGCTTCATCGGCCGGCGCCGCCATCGGATCTTCTCCATCGTGGTCGCCGTCCTGAGCCTCTTCCTGATCCCCTACGGCACCCTGCTCGGGATCTTCACGCTGATCGTGCTCTCGCGCGACGGGGTGCGCGACCTCTACCAGGGGGAATCGCCTGTCCCTGTGTGACCCGGCCCGGCCTGGCACCTCCGCCGAGCCCCCGCAGGTCGAATTTGCGGACTCCGCCTTCCGCGAGCGCGGGCTATCCTCCCCCCATGGCAAGTCTTGAACGTCGGATCGGAACTGATGCATGACAGACACAGCTCGGCGGCCTTCCCCGCTGCACGCCACCGCCGCAAGCGCCCTTGGACGATGACCTCGGTGATCAGGACGTCGAGTCCCTGCCGCAAGCCGATTCAGTGGGAGCCCGTCTGCCGCCTCGCGCTCACGCTGGTGTTGCTCACCGGCCCCTCCGCCGCTTCGCACGCCCGAACGGATCTGCCGCCGGTGTTCGACGACAGCGAGATCGTCGTCACCCACTACCCCGATTGGTTCAAGCCCAGCTTTCTCGATCTGAGGGCGGACCTCGACGAGGCGCTTCGCGCCGACAGGCGCGGGCTGCTTCTCTTCTTCGAGACCGACGGGTGCGCCTACTGTGCGGCCTTCGTCAAAGACGTCTTCGGTGACCCCTCCCTCCGGGATAACCTGCGGGCCCATTTCGACGTGGTTGGCCTGGACATCTTCCAGGACGACGAGCTCACTGACTTCGCAGGCCAGACCATGCCGGTCAAGGTGTTCGCCAAGCGCGAGGGGGCGATCGCCTCACCGACGCTGGTCTTCTACGGCCGGGGGGGCGAGCGGATGCTGCGGGTCGTGGGCTATCAGCCGCGCGAGCGGTTCCGCCGGATGCTCGCCTACGTCACAGGCGGGCATTACCGGACGGAGTCGTTCCGGGCGTTCTCCGCCCGGCAGAAGCCGCCGCCGAACGTCGATGGCGGGGACCGACTGGCCAGCGACCCGCTCTTCGCCGAGCCGCCGCACCTGTTGGACCGCCGCATCCCCGCTGACCGACCGCTGCTGGTGGTGTTCGAGCGCCGGGGCTGCGAGGCCTGCCGCGCGCTGCACGACCACGTCCTGGCCCACCCGCCGGTTCGTGAGCTCCTGCAGCGGTTCGAGGTGGTCCGACTCGACGCCGACGACGACCGGACCCCGGTGCTGACACCCCGGGGCGAGCGGTCCAGCCCGGCAGGCTGGGTCGAAACGCTGGATATCGCAGGCACGCCCGCGCTCGTCTTCTTCTCGAAAGACGGCTCCGAGGTGCTGAGGTTCGAGTCGCTGGTCCTGCGCCAGCGTATGGAACGCGCGTTGATGTACGTCCTGGACGGCGCATACCGCGACGGGACCACTTTCCAGCGGTTCACGCGCGCCAAGAGCATCGAGAGCCTGGCCGGCGAGTAGCCGGTAAGCTCCGCCACGTCGGAACGGCTCCCGGGAACGCACGCTCCCGCTCCTGGAGCCTCGACCCCCTTTCTCACCACAGCTTCCACAGGCCCAGCAGACTGACGACCATCAGACCCCCGCCGATCCAGCGCTTGAACCTGCTGTCGTTGCGCAGGATGGCGTCGTGGGCCTTGAGGCCCAGGACATGCCCCACGGCGGCCACGGGCAGCAGGGTCAGGGCTGCGAGCGTGCGCAGGTCGACTCCGAAAGCGGCGAAGGTGCCCATCTTGATGGTGACCAGGACGAACCAGAGCACGAACAGCGTGTTGCGCAGCTGGGCCAGGGGCACGTTGCGCATGAACACGGCGACCATCAGGGGCGCGCCGCTGAGGGTCGTGCCGGCGATGTAGCCGCCGAGCACCAGCAGCAGATGATCGACCCAGGCGCGGTGGCTGTGAATGGCCCGGTTCGTCACCCAGAGCACCGAGTAGGCGAGCGTGACCGAGTAGATGAAGAGCAGCAGCCAGCGGGTGGGCAGGTTGATCAGCCCGAAGACGCCCACCACGGCGGGCGGAATCACATACAGCGACGCCCGGCCGAGATAGGCCCAGTGGACGTTGCGGATGCGCGTGCGCAGGGTGAGCGCCGAGAAGAACAGCAGATGGGTGCCGATGATGGGCAGCCAGAACAGGGGCCGGTCGTCGATGAACAGCAGCAGCGGCAGGCCCAGTGCCGCGCCCCCGAACCCGAGGCCGCTGCGTACGAACCCCGTCCAGACGAAGAGCAGGGCGACCAGGGCGA
Organism: Chromatiales bacterium; assembly: GCA_050050175.1. Lineage (GTDB taxonomy): Bacteria > Pseudomonadota > Gammaproteobacteria > Chromatiales > Chromatiaceae > CAVQCX01. The sequence goes on along the minus strand of JASFUT010000045.1, from coordinate 3,898 downwards.
TCTGCGCGGAATCGAGGTGGGACGGCATCGGGTGCGGGCTCACGGCGGGCCGTGGATGCTATCACAGGCCGCTGCCCAGGCAGGGACGCGTCTGGCGGGTGAGAGACTGTGTCGCGCGCCATCCATCCCCTCCTTGCCGGGCAGCGCCCTTGACACTAAATTAAACTGTCGTTTAATTTTAACCCATGAGCACGAAACAACACCCCCGAGCCCGAGGCCGGCCCCCCACGGAGGGGGCTGGCGAGGCCCGCGCGGCGCTGCTGGACGCGGCCCGGAAGCTGTTCGTGCGACGGGAGTTCCGGGCCGTGTCGGTGCGGGATCTCGCAGGCGTGGCGGGTGTCAACCCGGCCCTGGTCCACTACCATTTCGGCGACAAGGAAGGCCTCTACCGGGCCATGGTGAAGGCGTCCCTCGGCCCGCTGCTGGCCGGGCTCGAGACCGTCCAGCGAGACGGCGACCTCGATCTCCGCGGGTTCCTGGAGCGTTACATCCGCACCCTGGCAGCCAATCCCTGGCTGCCCAACCTGGTGGTGCGGGAGGTCTTCTACGGGGACGACGGGTTCCGGCGCGACTTCGTCCGTGAATTCGCCTCCCGGGTCGGCTCGATCCTGAGGACCCTGATCGAGCGCGCCCGCGAGGCGGGAGAGGTGCGCCCCGATCTCGACCCGGGACTCGCCGCGCTGGGCCTGATCAGCCAGTCGGTCTTTCCCTTCATCGCGGCCCCGATCACCGAGCCCGCGGTGCAGGTGCGCGTCGACGAGGTCTTCGTGGACCGCTGGATCGGGCACCTGATGCAGATGTTCTTCGAGGGAGCAGGTCATGCCTAAGCGGGCGATGGTGCTGGTCGTGGTTCTGGTGCTCGCGGGCGCGGGCGGCGGGTACTGGTACTGGCGGGTCTCGAGGGGCGGGGAGCCGGTCGACCAGCTGCGCCTGCACGGGAACGTGGAGATCCGCGAGGTGTTGCTCGCCTTCAACGCCGCTGAGCGCATCACCGCCATGCGCGCACAGGAAGGTGATGCCGTGAAGGCCGGAGACGTCCTCGCCACCCTCGATACCCACAAGCTCGAGCAGGCGGTGCAGCGCGCCGAAGCCCAGACCGAGGCCCAGCGCCAGGTCGTGCTGCGACTGGAGCGCGGCACCCGGCCCGAGGAGGTCCGGAAGGCCCGGGCGGACGTGGAGGCGACGCAGGTGGCGGAGCGCAACGCCGAGCGGACCTGGAAACGCCTGCGCGCGCTGAACGAGAGGGAGCTGGCCCCCGACGACAGCGTGGACAACGCCCGGGCGGCGTTCGAGGAAGCCGCCGCGCACCGCCACGCGGCCGAGGAGGCCTTGAAGCTGGCGCTGGCCGGCCCCCGGGAGGAGGACATCGCCGGGGCCCGGGCGAGCCTTCGCGCCCTTGAGGCGGAGCTCGCCCTGGCGCGGCGCAATCTTGCCGACGCGACACTGCAGGCCCCGTCCGACGGCGTGATCCGCGACCGGCTGCTCGAGCCCGGGGACATGGCCTCGCCGCAGACACCGGTCTATACGCTCGCGCTCACCGAGCCGCTGTGGGTACGGGCCTACGTGGCCGAGCCGGATCTCGGCCGTATACGCCCCGGCATGCACGCCGCGGTGCAAACCGACAGCTTTCCGGACAAGCGCTACGCGGCCTGGATCGGGTTCATCTCCCCCACCGCCGAGTTCACGCCGAAGACGGTGCAGACCGAGCGGGTGCGCACGGACCTCGTCTACCAGGTCCGTGCCTTCGTATGCGATCCCGGGGGCGAGCTGCGCCTGGGCATGCCGGCAACGGTTACCGTACGTCTGGACCAGGCCGCGACCGGCAAAGAGGCGGCCTGCAGGGACCACCCGTGACCCCCTCCGCCGCCGACGGCGACGCGCTGCGCATCGACGGCGCGCGCAAGATCTTCACCGTGGAGCGCCGCGAGATCCGCGCGCTGGACGGAGTCAGTCTCACCGCCCGCGCGGGTCGCATCACCGGGCTCATCGGGCCCGACGGCGCCGGCAAGACCACCCTGATGCGCGTCGCCGCCGGCCTGCTCGTGCCCCAGGCCGGGCGCGTCCAGGCGCTCGGCATCGACGTGCTCGCCGAGCCCCTCGCCGTGCAGGCGCGGGTGGGTTACATGCCGCAGCGCTTCGGCCTCTACGAGGACCTCTCGGTCCAGGAGAACCTGGATCTCTACGCCGATCTCCAGGGCGTGGTCCGCGCCGAGCGCCGCGAGCGCTACCGGGATCTCATGCACATGACGGGGCTCGCCCCCTTCACCCGGCGCCTAGCCGGGCGGCTGTCGGGCGGCATGAAGCAGAAGCTGGGGCTCGCCTGCACGCTGCTGAGCCGGCCGGGCCTCCTGCTGCTCGACGAGCCCACCGTGGGGGTGGATCCGGTATCCCGCCGGGAGCTCTGGTCCATCGTCTACCGGCTGGTCGAGGACCAGGGGATGGGCGTGCTGCTCTCCACCGCCTATCTCGACGAGGCCGAGCGCTGCCACGACGTTGTGCTGCTGCACGAGGGCCGGGTGCTCGGCAGCGGCGCCCCCGAGACGTTCAGCCGCCCGCTGGAGGGCCGCACCTATGCCGTCGGCTCGGACAGGCTCGCGAAGCGCGATCTCCAGCAGCGCCTGGCGGCCCGGGACGACATCCTCGATGCGGTCATCCTGGGCGAGCGGGTGCGGGTGGTCATGGAGCCTCGCTCGAACCCGGACGCCCTGTCCCGGGACATGGACGACGTGCGGGTCGAGGCGGTGCCGCCGCGGTTCGAGGACGGGTTCATCTCCACCCTGCGAGCCGAGTCCGGCGAGCCCCGCAGGCCCCCACCGCCCCCGCCGGAGTCCCGGCGGGAGGCCGGCGGCGAGGCGGTGATCCGGGTGCGCGACCTCAAGCGGCGCTTCGGCGACTTCTACGCGGTAAAAGACGTCAGCTTCGAGGTGGGCGCCGGCGAGGTCTTCGGGCTGCTCGGGGCCAACGGCGCGGGCAAGACCACGACCTTCCGCATGCTCTGCGGCCTGCTGCCCGCCAGCGGCGGAGAGCTCAGCGTCGCGGGGCACGACCTGCGCCATGCCGCGGCGGCGGCACGGGCGCGCATCGGCTACATGTCCCAGAAGTTCTCTCTCTACGGCAACCTCACGGTGATGCAGAACCTGCGCTTCTTCGCCAGCACCTACGGCCTGGGAGGTGGGCGCCAACGCCAGCGCATCGGCTGGGCCCTGGAAGAGCTCGACCTCGCCGGCGCCCAGGACACGGACAGCATGGACCTGCCCCTGGGCTACAAGCAGCGCCTGGCGCTCGCCTGCGCGCTCATGCACGAGCCCGAGATCCTGTTCCTGGACGAGCCCACGTCCGGCGTCGACCCCCTCGCCCGGCGCGAGTTCTGGCACTGGATCAACGCCCTCTCCGGCCGCGGCGTGACCGTGCTGGTCACCACCCACTTCATGGAGGAGGCCGAGTACTGCGACCGTCTCGCCATCATGTCCGCGGGGCGTATCCTCGCCCTGGACACGCCCCGCGCGGTCAAGTCGCGCATGCGCAGCCAGGCGCATCCCGACCCGAGCATGGAGGATGCGTTCATCGCGCTGATCGAGCAGGACAGCGGCGAGGAGGCGGCGTGAGCGGCCGCGGCGGGGCCGGCATGCGCCTGCGCGGGCTGATCCGCAAGGAGTTCGTGCAGATCGTTCGCGACCCCAGCGCCATCGCCATTGCCTTCCTGATGCCGGTGGTGCTGCTGGTGCTGTTCGGCTACGGCGTCTCGCTCGACGCCCGGAACGTGCCCATCGGCCTGGTGGTGGAGCACCCGGGCGCCCAGACCACCGCCCTCACCCAGGGATTCGCAGGCTCGGACTACTTCGACGCCCGCTACTACCCCAGCCTTGCCGAGGCGGAGCAGGCGCTGGTCCGGGGGGAC
>JASFUT010000044.1:0-15524 GCA_050050175.1 Chromatiales bacterium | reverse complement strand
GAGGCGTCGTCGGCCGGGCGGCGGCGAGGTCCTGGATCGCCACGGTGCCGTCCAGGCGGTTCTCGTCGTCCACCACGAACACCATGCGCACCCCCCGGCGGCGGCTCTCGCGCAGGCGCTCGAGCGCCTCCTTCACGGTGGTCTCCGGTCGCAGCAGGATCGCCCGCGGGTCCATCAGTGCGCCCGCGCTGTCGGCAGGGTAGGTGAGGACCTCGCGCAGCTCCGCCGCCACGACCGGGCTCATGAGCGCCAGGTAGCCCTCCCGCCGCTCCTCGCTCGCCAGGACCAGGTGGGACGCCGCCCGGGTCGGATCCATCCGCCCCAGGGCCGCCGCCGCCGTCTCCTCGGGCAGGGACTCGAGGACCCGGATCCCGAGGTCGGGGGCGATCCGCTCCCAGATGCCCAGCGTGTTCTCGACCGGCTGGTCGGCCAGCACGCGGGCGATCGTCTCCACGGGCTCCTTCTCCAGCAGGCGCACGGCATCGATGGGGTGCCGCTGCAGGAGATCCCGGTGCAGAAGGCGAACGGCTGCGGCTTGCGGGTTGCTCATGGCCTTCTCACTCCCGATCCTGCGGGCGGCGATCGGCGCCGCCGGCAAACAGGCCGGTCACTGCCAGCCAGAACACGTCTGCCAGCGCCCACTGGGTGGTGGCGAGGTCGCGGTAGTCGCTGACCTCGGCGAGCAGGCCCGCGTCGTCCCGAAGGACCGCGGCCCGGGGCAGGACCCCCTGGAACACGTTCTGGCGGTTGACCACGGGCAGCGTCTCGTGGCGTACCCAGGCTTCGTGGGCCTCGACCGTGTGCAGCCCGGCGCGGGCGTACAGCACCACCGGGGCCGGCTCCAGGATCCGGGCGAGCGGTGCGCGGTCCTTCTCCGCGAGGAGCCGGCACACGTCCACCATGCCCTTGAGGCGAAAGGCGGGGTCCAGCACGTACAGGCTGCGGGCCAGACGGTCTGCGCTCCGGCGGGCGAGGCGAACGGCCTCGCCCACGCGGATGTCCTGGGGCAGGGTGAGCACGTCGGTGCTCAGCGCGGCACCTATGCTGCCCTCCGCGTAGCGAAGGAGCACGCGCAGGCGCGGCGCCCTGGTGCGGGGCATCGCGGCGAGCAACTCGCGCCGACGCTCCGGGACCAGGTTGCGCAGACGCTCGGCGGCGAACTCCACGGGCAGGTGCACGAGCAGCCGCGCCGCCTGCGTGACGGGCAGGCGAGCCAGGCAGCGGGTGGCGGCGGCGGGCTCGGAGTGATAAAGAAGCAGCGCCGCCAGCCGCGGGGTCAGGGAGCCGACCACTTCGACGAAGTCAGGCTCGGCCAGCTGCGCCAGGCTTCGGGCGGCGTCCCGCGGGTGGCGCTCGAGGTAGCCCAGCGCCAGCGGATCACGCATTGGGCTCGTCCTCTTCGTCGAGGATCACTGCCGCCTGCTCGTTGAACCGCCTGGCCGGGATCACCACCGATCCCTCCGACGTCTCCATGATCACCGAAACGGGGGTGAGCTCGAGGATCGGCCCCTCCAACCCCTCCAGGCGTATCCGCTGTCCGGGCCTGTAGGTCTTGCGCACGTAGTGGGCGGCCATGATGTTGCGCACGGAGTCCCCGGCTCCCAGCCCGAAGGCCAGTGCGGCCGCGCCGAACACCGCGGCGGCGGCGATGGTCACGATGTTGGCGAACAGGGCGACGTCCAATCCCAGCTGGGCGAGCGCGAGCAGCAGGGTGAAGACGAGTATCAGACCGCCGAGCGCACGGCCCAGCGAGGGGCCATGGCGGAAGCCCCCGGACTCGGTCATGGCGGCCGCCGTGTCCCGGACCATGCCGCTCAGCAGATAGCCGATGCCCAGAACCAGCATGGCGATCAGCACCCGCGGCAGGTACGAGGTGAGGTCCCGCAGCCAGCCGGCCAGGCCCTCCAGACCCAGCGCCTGGGCGACACCGATCAGGGTGAACAGGATGACGACCCAGAAGGCAAGCGTCGCCGCCAGCCGGGATACCGGAAAGCGCAGCCGCGCGCCCGTATGTCCGGTCCGACGCTGCAGCGCGGAGAGCAGGGCGTCGAGGCCGCGGCCGAAGCGGATGATCAGCACCCTGACCAGGAAGGCCGCGAGCCATCCCAGCGCCAGGATGGCCAGGGCGCCGATCAGGCTGGGCAGGAGCCCCGAGAGGGCGTGGAGGAAGGCTTCGATCTGGTCACGCAGCCAGCCGGCGGGATTGTCTAGAACGTTCATCCGGGTCCTGCACGGGCCTGGCGCATGGTGCAACAGAAGCTAGTGTACTGCGTCGCAGTTAATGGCACGTTCAGCGAGTCACTGAGCGGTTAGCCGCTAGGCGCGCCCTCGCAGGGGCAGCCATTCTGCCTCAAGAGGGCGCAACAACGCGGATGGCCGCTCAGCGGCTCGCCCGTCGGGAGCCCCCCATAAGTGCCATGACGGCGTTGCAGCGCTTGACAAGGGCTTGCCATTGCCTACGCACTGCGCCTTGTCCTGACACTTATGGGGGGCTCTGAAAGCGCCAGTAACTGCGACGCAGTACACTAGACCAGCGCACTCGTCCGTGCAAGCCGCGCGCGTCGCGGGGCCGCCGTGGGCCGCTCAGCCCACCCGCGCCAGCACCATGAGCTGGTAGGGCTCCAGCGTCAGCTCCTGTGTGGCGGTGATGACGCGTCCGGCGTAGAGGTCCACCATGGTCTTGCGCATGCCCATCTGGCGCAGCCTCCGCGCCTCCAGGCGCTGCTCGTGCTCGCTGAAGTTGGCGAGCACGAAGACCACGTTCTGATCGTTGCTGCGCAGGAAGCTGAGCACGTGCTTGTTCCCCGGCTCCACGAATTCGGTCTCGCCGCGGGCGAAGGCCAGGTTCTGGCCCCGCAGCTGGATGAGGCGCAGGAGCCCCTGGTAGACGCGCCCGGGGACCGACTCCTGGTCGCGGCGCTGCTCGGCCCGCTCCCAATCGAACGCGGGGCGGTGCAGCCACCGGGAGTCGCCCAGCTTGGCCAGGTCCTTGTCGTAGTCGTAGTCGTTGAGCATGGCGATCTCGTCGCCGAGATAGAGCAGCGGTATGCCCCCCATGGTTATGATCACGCCGTGGAGGAGCAGCATGCGGCGGATCGCCAGGTCCAGCTCCTCCTGGTCCTCTTCCGCGAGGGCCTTCTCGACCCCGGTGAGCGAGGCGCACATGCCCGAGACCCGGGCGTCGCCGGTGCGGGGGTCCTCCTGAAAGGGCGCGCCGCGGGCGAAGCTTCCCTCGAAGCGGCCGACATAGAACCGGGTCAGGAAGCGGCGGTGCTCGTCGGGATTGAAGCCGACGGCCTCGACGTCGTCGTTGGCGAAGGCCCAGCCGATATCGTCGTGGCAGCGCACGTAGTTCACCCAGCCGCACCCCTCCGGAATGGCATAGCGGTGGCGCATGGCGTAATGCAGCACGCGTGCATCCCGGGTGGCGAGCGCGTCCCAGAGCAGCGCCATCAGCTGCGGATTATAGGAGAGCTGGCACTCACCCATGCCGATGTACTTGCTGACTTCGTCGGGGTGCACTATGGCCTCCGACTTGAACACCATGGCCGGCGCGGCGATGCTCGCGACGGCATTGAACGCCTGGATGATCCAGTGGGCCTCGGGCAGGTTCTGCGAGTTGGTGCCCAGCCGTTTCCAGATGAATGCGACGGCGTCCAGGCGCAGGATCTCGACGCCCTGGTTCGCGAGAAACAGCATCTCCTCGATCATGCGGTTGAGCACCGCCGGGTTCTCGTAGTTGAGGTCCCACTGATAGGTGTGGAAGGTGGTCCACACCCACTTCTTGATGCGCGTGCGGTAGGTGAACGCGCCCGGGTGGTCTTCGGTGAACACCTCGGGCATGGTGCGCTCGAAGGCGTCCGGCATCTCGCGGTCCGGGAACATGCGGTAGTAGCCCTGGTGCTCCTTGTCGCCGGCCAGGGCCCGCTGCGCCCACTCGTGCTCGTCGGACGTGTGGTTGAAGACGAAATCCAGGGTGAGGGATATGCCGTGGTGCCGCAGCTCGGTGGCCAGCTGCGCCAGGTCATCCATGGTGCCCAGGCGCGGATCCACCTCCCGGTAGCTGCTGACGGCGTAGCCCCCGTCGTTGTCCCCGGCCGGCACCTTGAACACCGGCATCAGGTGCAGATAGGTGATGCCCAGCTCGCTCAGGTAGGGTATGCGCTGTCGCAGACCCTGCAGGTCCCCCGCGAACAGGTCCACGTAGCACATGGCGCCCACCATGCGGTTGGACTGGTACCAGTGGGGATCGGCCTCGCGCATGGCGTCCAGCGCCTTGAGCTCGGCCGGGCGGTCGAGCCACATCTCCGTGGCGGAGGCGAGGATGCCCTCCAGGTGGTAGTAGAAGTCGTGGTCCTTTCCGTAGAGGCCATGCAGGCGCTCGAACAGCCGCGGGAAATGACGCCGCAGACGCTGTGTGTAGGCCTCCCACTCGGCGGCGTCGGTCCGACCCTTGAACCGCCCCTCGATCCGCGGATAGAGGCGCTTCAGAGCGGTCGCGCTATGCTCTTCCAGCCAGTCTCCGGGCTTGGCCATCGCCTTCCTCCGTTCGTCGGTATCAGATCACCGGTTGCCCCGCGTCCCGGGCGTGGGATAGCGTTGTGGTGCGGCACTCGCCGGCTGCAGGCGCGCCTGACTCGGCCGCCCGGCGGCCCAGCTCGGAGCACGAGGACTTCTGGATGGTGTGGGCCCAAAGCGGTGCGGTCTTCGTCGGACTCGCCGTCCTGGTGTGGAGCGCCGGCCGTTTCGTCGACGGCGCGGCGGCCACGGCCCGGCATCTCGGCCTGTCTCCGCTGCTGATCGGCATGCTCGTCATCGGATTCGGAACGTCGGCTCCGGAGCTCACAGTGTCCGTGCTGTCCGCCCTCCAGGGCAACCCCGGTCTGGCGCTGGGCAACGCCTACGGGTCCAACATCGCAAACATCGGCCTGATCCTCGGCGCGGTCGCCGTGGTGGGCCCTGTCACGGTGCGCTCGGGTATCCTGCGACGGGAGCTCCCGATCCTGCTCGGCGCGACGCTGCTCGCCTGGGCACTGATCGCCGACGGCAGGTTCGGCGCCGCCGACGGCTGGTGGCAGATCGGGCTGTTCGTGCTGGTCATCGGCTGGTCCCTCACAGAGGGACTCAGGAAGAGAGGGGATCCCCTCGCGGCGGAGGCGGCCCGCGGAATTCCGGGCCTGTCCCTTCGCGCGGCGCTCGCCTGGACCCTGGTTGGGCTCGTGCTCCTGATCCTCGCCTCGCGGATCCTGGTCTGGGGCGCGGTCGGGCTGGCGCAGGCGCTGGGAGTCAGCGACCTGGTCATCGGTCTGACCGTCGTCGCCGTGGGGACGTCGCTGCCCGAGCTCGCGTCGGCACTGGTCGCTGCGCGCCGGGGCGAGCACGATCTCGCGCTGGGCAACATCCTCGGCTCCAACCTGTTCAACACGTTGTTGGTTGCGGCGCTCAGCGGCGTGCTCGCACCGCAGGCCGTGGACCCCGCGATGCTGGTGCGCGACATGCCCGTGCTGACCGCACTGACCGTCGCGCTCGCTCTCATGGGCATGGGCCTCGGCGGCCCCGGCCGTATCAACCGGGTCGAAGGTGCGGGGCTGCTGGCCGCGTACGCCGGCTACAGCGTCTGGCTCGTCCTCTCCGCCCTGCCTTAGCCGGAGCATGCCCGGCCCGCGGTCGCGAGCCGCCTGCGAATGATCGGCGCAGGCTTCGGGGATATCGCGCCGGGCCGGCCCGACCGGGCTGCCGAACGAGCAGGTTCGGCGGGTCGGCGTGCCTTGCGAAGCGCTGCGGTCTTGGGGCCGCGCCCCATTCCGTCGGCAGATGTTTCGGGTCCTGAGGCTGCTGGTCTAGAATTGGCGGGGCCCGGGGGCTTGTCGTCGGGGCGAGGGGGGGCGCCGCCAAGGTCGTGGCGGCAGGCTGAGGTCGGCGATGAGGTCAGTGCCGAAGGGCCACCGCCCGCTCGCCGGCGCCCCGCAAACGATTTCCGTCCCTTATCCGCCGGCGGGCGTTGCCCGAATGCCGGCCCGCAGCACAGGGAGCTTCCCATGCTTAGAAGAACAAGAGCCCAGACCCTCGCGGTCTGCATCCTCGTCTCCTGCCTCGGATTCGTCGCGCTCGCCCACGCACAGGAGCAGGCTGCGCCCGCCGCCGAGCAGAGCGCCGACGCCTCCGCGGAGGAGAAGCTGGCAGCCGCCGGCCAGGAGCTCATGGCCCGGCTCGAGCGCCTGAACGCCGACCTCACGCAGCTCGACAAGACCTACGGCGGCGCCAAGGGCGAGGAGAAGGCCATTCTCTCGGGCCAGATCCGCACCAAGCGCGAGGAGCTCGCCAAGGGCCTCGAGGATCTGGCCCGCCATGTCGAGGAGCTCGAAAAAGCGGGTCTGGATGCGGCGCGCCCCAGGCAGGTTGCCCAACAGCTGCTGGCCCGGGTGGCGGATCACCTGAAGCGGTCGATCGAGCAGGCCGGGGAGCGAGTCGTCGAGCTGCGGGAGCAACGGTCTTCGATCTCGGGCGAAGAGCTCGGCGCCCTGGACAAGGAGCTGCAGGAGCGCGCCGATGCCCTGGACGAGGACCTCGCCGCCTACTTTGCGATCACGCGTCTCATGGAGGCGCAGGGCATGGACGCCGACGCGGAGCTCGGGTTTCTCGATACGACCCTCCAGGAGCGGGCCGAGCGCCTGAGCGGCACCCTGCAGTTTCTCACCGGCGAGCGAGCGTCGCTCGCCCAGTCCTCGCCCGGGGCGAGCGACGAGGAGCAAAAGGCCCGGGCCGCAAAGCTGGCCGCTCTCAACGAGCGGATCAAGGCAGCCGCCGGGAATCTCAGCGCGACCGTCGAGATCATGAAGGAGCGCGAGCTCGAGACCGCCGCCTACAAGCAGCTGCTGATCGAGTCCACCGGCGAGATCACCCAGGACATCTTCGAGAAGGAGGTCGCCTTCGGGCTGATGCAGGGCTGGCTGGAGAGCGCCAGGGACTGGTTGATCGACAACGGCCCGCGCTGGGTCTTCAAGATCATCGTCTTCGTGCTCATTCTGCTGGCCTTCAAGTTCCTGGCTGGAATCGCCCGGCGCCTGACGCGCCGGGCGGTCACGACCTCCAGAATCAACCTCTCCAAGCTGCTCCAGGATCAGACCGTCTCCTTTGTCGGCAAGGTGGTGATGTTTCTCGGGCTGCTGGTGGCGCTCTCGCAGCTGGGCATCGAGCTCGGCCCGATCCTCGCCGGGCTGGGGATCGCCGGCTTCATCATCGGCTTTGCCCTGCAGGATACCCTGTCGAACTTCGCCGCCGGGATGATGATCCTGGTCTACCGGCCGTTCGACGTGGGCGACGCCGTGGAAGCAGGCGGCGTGATGGGCACGGTCAAGGCCATGAACCTGGTCTCCACCACCATCTCGACCTGGGACAACCAGAAGCTGGTGGTGCCCAACAGCAAGATCTGGGGCGACGTGATCCGCAACATCACGGCCGAGCCCCAACGGCGCGTGGACATGACCTTCGGCATTGCCTACGCGGACGACGTCGATCAGGCCGAGCGGGTGCTCCGGGACATCGTCAACGGCCACGAGCTGGTGCTGGAGGAGCCCGAGCCGGTGATCCGACTGCATGCCCTGGGCGAGTCCTCGGTGGACTTCATCGTCCGGCCCTGGGCCAGGACCGGCGACTACTGGACGGTGTACTGGGACATCACCCGCGCGGTGAAGAAGCGGTTCGACGAGGAAGGCATCTCCATCCCCTTCCCGCAGCGCGACGTGCATCTCATCCAGGCGCCGGCGTCCAGCTGAGGTGAGGTGCGGGCACCGCCGGGTGTTGTTCCACACAGGGAGGCGGAGATCGATGATTCGGTCGTTCGGCTTCGAAGTCGCCGAAGGGAAGGACGTCCCGTTGCCGGAGACCGACCTCGGCTAAGAGCCCGGGTGACGAAAAGGGGCTCGACCGGGTTCGGGATGGTCGAGTGATCCGGATCCGCGCTCGCAGGCGCGAATCATAGGGGCATTGCGCAGGGCCTGCCCGGAGTGCTTGCAGGGCGGGACCGGCCGGAGGTTGCAGCCGTGTACGAAGAGCGTCGTCGCCGCAGGAGAGTCGAGGTCTCCCTGAATGCCCTGCTGCTGAGCGGCGACAAGATCCCTCGGGGCTGCAGAGTTCGGGATTTCAGCACCAGCGGAATGCAGCTCCAATGGGAGGCCGAGGACTGGACGACCGCTTTCGGCAAGGAGGAAGCGGTGGACATCCACTTCTCCGTCCGGCACGCGGACGGGCGCAAGAAGCTGGTGATTCCCGCTGTCGTCAAGCGGGTCAGCGAGGACCACGTCGGTGTGGAGTTCCGTCGCGCGCAGCCGACGCTGCTCACCCTCCTGGACGGTTACCGGGTCGATCGGGACAGCACCGAGAGCTCCTTCATGGACCCGCACGCACTCGGCGGCGGCGAGCCGCACGACGGCTTGGGAATACCGCAGCAGGGGGAGCCGGGGTCTTTGTCGGGCGGCGACGACGCGGTGTCTGCCGATGCCCCGGGAGTCGCCGCGAGGGGGCACGCCCCGCATCGAAGCTCTGCCGTCGAAGGGGGTTCCGACAGGGCGGCGAGCCGCGGGGGGATACCGGATGCCGCCGACGGAGGTCGCTGGAAGGGCTGGCTCCGTCTTTCCCTGGCGTCCCTGGCGGGCGGTGTACTGGTCGCGGCGGGCGCGATCCTTGCCAGCGGGGACGTCCATCGGGCCCTGGACGGATTGAAATCCGAGCTGGAGGGGTTGTCCGGCCGCCTGGACGCCGCGGAGCGCAGGCTCGCCCGGCTCGATGAGGTCGAGAGCACGCTCTCGTACCTCATGGCGCGCACCGACCGGCTCAATGGTGAGATGGTGGACCTGAGACTGGGGCCCGGCGCCGCGGCGCAGAACGCCGGTCCGGACGCGGCCGGCGCCCCCGCAGAGGACGCGGTCGGCTCCATCGCCCCGTCGACCCAGGCCGTCGAGGCCGGATCCGCGGGGAGCCCGGAGCCCCGGCCCCCGGTCGCCCGGTCCGGGGCGGATTCCGCAGCGGCAGCGGACTCGCGGGAGTCCTGGCAGATCATCCTGATGTCGCTCCGGAACGAGGACTCGGCCGACCGTCTGATCGCCAGGGCCCGCTCTTTGGACATCCCCGTGGAGAAGCACCGCATCCGGGCCGGCACGGGCGATTTCTGGAGACTTCGGGTCTCCGGCTTTGCGAGCCGCGCGGCGGCGAAGGTCTATGCCGAAGGGCTGAAGCCGAAGCTGGACCTGGAGGATGTCTGGATCGTGCGGCGCTGACCGCGCGGTGCGCCCCGCCCGTCCGCGCGGCTGCAGCCGCCGTGGACCGCGGCCCTCATCGCCCGCCGGTCAGGGGCGGCAGACAAACCCTTCCGCCCCTGACTCCGCAGCAGGTTCCGAGTGCTCCCCGTAGAGGATGCGGGGAGCTTCGGCAGAGCGCGGTTACTTCTCCTCGCTGGTGGTCGGCTGAGCGGCAGCAGCAGGCGCGGTCAACGCGGGATAGCCCCAGCCGCCCAGATAGGGGTAGCCCCAGCCGCCGAGATAGGGGTAGCCCCATCCATAGCCGTACGGATAGCCCCATCCGTAGCCGTAGTAGGGATAGCCCCATCCGTAGCCGTACCAGGGACCGCCCCAGCCCCAGGGACCGCCGCCCCAGCCCCATCCGGGACCCCAGCCGCCCCACCCGCCCATCATCGCCGACATCATGCCGAAGAATGCATTCGCCGACGTGGATGCGAGCATCGTGCTCCCTGCAACCGCGACCACTATGAGAAAGCGTTTGGCTCTGGTCATGATTCGAACCCTCCTCATCGACATCAGATGAACAGCGGAAAGTTGCCGGTTACCGGCACTTCTAAGCATCGCAAACCTGGCGGAATGCGTTGTTGACCTATATCAATCACGGATGGTCAGCAGGGTTTCTTTCCGCATCCGATGAGGGTGACTGCCGGCGTCGCGGCCGGGCGTGCCCGGCGCCATTTGGGTGGTCGCCCGGGGGCGGCGCTCAGTCGTACGTCCTCGAGAGCAGGGCGGCGTTGCCGCCGACCGCCGCGACATTGGCCGTGACGGTCTTCTCCTCCACGAACGGGGTGAGGTAGCGCGGTCCGCCGGCCTTGGGGCCTGTCCCTGAGAGTCCGCGTCCGCCGAAGGGCTGGCTCTCGACCACCGAGCCGATGATGTCCCGGTTGATGTAGACGTTGCCCACCCTGGCGCGTGCAGCGATGTGCTCCGCGGTCTCGGCGACCCGGGAGTGGACGCCCAGGGTGAGTCCGTAGCCGGTGGCGTTGACCGCATCGATGACCTCGTCCAGCCCTTCGGACGGATAGCGGACAACGTGGAGTATGGGGCCGAAGACCTCTTCGGGCAGCCGGCTCAGGCTGTCGATCTCGAAGCAGTGCGGCGCCAGGAAGGTGCCGTGCTCCGTGCCCCCCCGCAGGGGGACGCGGCGGATCAGACGGCCCTCGCGCCCCATCCGCTCGAGGTGGGCCTCGAGCCCCCGGCGGGCGTCCTCGTCTATGATCGGACCGACGTCGGTGGCCAGGTCCAGGGGGTCGCCCACGACCAGCTCATCCATGGCGCCGGCCAGAAGGTCGACCATGTCGCCGGCCACCTCCTCCTGCAGGAAGAGGACCCGCAGGGCCGAGCAGCGCTGGCCGGCGCTGTTGAAGGCCGAGCGCAGGCTGTCCTGGACCACCTGCTCGGGCAGTGCGGAGCTGTCGACGATGAGGGCGTTCTGACCGCCGGTCTCGGCGACCAGCGGAACGATGGGGCCCTGGCGCTGCGCCAGCGTGCGAGCAATCCCGCGGGCCGTGGCGGTGGAGCCGGTGAAGGCCACCCCGGCCAGGTGCGGGTCGCCGAGCAGGGCCGCGCCCAGCTCGCCGCTGCGCCCGGGGAGGAAGTGCAGCGCGTCCCCGGGGATGCCGGCCCGGTGGAGCAGCTCGACCACCCGCGCCGCGCACAGCGGGGTCTGGTGGGCGGGCTTGGCGACCACCGCATTGCCCGCCGCGAGCGCGGCGGCGACCTGGCCGGTGAAGATGGCGACCGGGAAGTTCCAGGGGCTGAGGCAGACGAAGACGCCGCGGCCCTCCGTGCGGAGCAGGTTCCTCTCACCGGTCGGCCCCGGCAGCTCCCGCACTTCCAGGGTCCGCCGGGCCAGCCCGGCGTAGTACCGGCAGAAGTCCGCGGCCTCTCGGACCTCCGCCAGGGCGTCCGGCAGGCAGCGCCCGCCCTCGCGGCAGATGAGGGCGATCAGATCCGTGCGATGGGCCTCGATCTGGTCCGCCGCCCGCTCCAGGACGGCCGCCCGCTCGGCCACCGGGGTGGCCGTCCATCGCGGGAACCCGGCGGCGGCTGCCGCCATGGCCTCACCCGCCGCCGCCCCGTCCGCCTCCGTCGCCCGGCCCAGGATGCACCGCCGGTCCGCCGGCGCGGTCACCGCCCGATCGCGCCCGTCGCGCGGTCCGCCGCTTATCCATGGAATGGCCCGGCAGTCCCGTGTCAGGGCGAGCTCGACCCCCGTGCAGAGGCCGTGCAGGGCCAGGGGATCGTCGAGCGCGACGCCGGAGGAGCCCTTGCGCTCGCCGTAGATCGCCGCGGGCAACGGCAGGGTGGGCACCGAGCGCTCGGGGTCCTTCCGGATCTGCTCGGCCGGGTCCGCGAGCAGGGTCTCGACGGACAGCCCGCGATCGACGATCCGGTTGACGAAGGAGCTGTTGGCGCCGTTCTCGAGCAGCCGGCGGACCAGGTAGGGCAGCAGCTCGCGGTGGCCGCCGACCGGCGCGTAGACCCTGCAGGGGAGACCCCAGGTTTCCACGACGGGCTCGTAGAGGCTCGCGCCCATGCCGTGCAGCCGCTGGTACTCGAAGTCCCGGTGCTCTCCCGCCAGCTCCGCCACCGCGGCCAGGGTGTGGGCGTTGTGGGTGGCGAGCTGGGGGAAGAATCGGTCGCCCAGCTCGAACAGGCGGCGAGCGCAGGCCAGGTAGGCCAGATCCGTGCTCAGCTTGCGGGTGTAGACCGGGTAGCCGGGCAGTCCCTGCTGCTGGGCGCGCTTGATCTCCGTATCCCAGTACGCGCCCTTGACCAGGCGCACAGGGATCCGGGCGTCGCGCCGTGCGGCCAGCGCCGCCAGCCAGTCGAGCAGGGGCAGGGCGCGTTTCTGGTAGGCCTGGACCGCCAGACCCAGTCCCCCCCAGTCAATCAGCCCGGGGGCGGTGAACACCGCCTCGAGAACGTCGAGGGACAGCTCCAGCCGGTCCGCCTCCTCGGCATCGACGGTGACCGGCACTCCCGCCTTGCGGGCACGCTCCGCCAGGGCCTGCACCCGCGGCACGAGCTCGGCGCGCACCCGCCGGGCCTGGGTGTGGGTATAGCGGGGGTGCAGGGCGGAGAGCTTGATGGACAGCCCGGGCCGGGCCTCGGGGGGCCCCTCGGGATCGACCTGTGCCGCGATGGCGTCGATGGCCGTCGAGTAGGCGTCGAAGTAGCGGCGTGCGTCGCACTCGCACACCGCAGCCTCGCCCAGCATGTCGAACGAGTGGCGGTACCGGCGGTGCTCCGCCTCCTGAGTCCGCGCCAGGGCCTCACCGATGCTACGACCCATCACGAACTGGCGCGCCAGGATGTGCATCGCCTGCCTGATGGCCTGGCGGATGAGCGGCTCACCGCTGCGCGCTACCAGGCGGGCGAGGAGTGCGCCGGGCCCGGGCTCGATGCCGGGGCCGACCTCCGTCAGACGCCCTGTCAGCATCAGGCCCCAGGTGGACGCGTTGACCAGCAGCGACGGGCTCTGCCCCAGGTGGCGGTCCCAGTCCCCCTGGCCGAGCTTGTCGCGGATGAGCCGGTCGGCGGTGGCGGGGTCCGGGATGCGCAGCAGGCCCTCGGCCAGGCACATGAGGAGTACGCCTTCTTCGCTCGAGAGGTCGTACTCGTGTAGCAGGCTGTCCAGGGGCTGGGGACCCGCACGCACCGCCTCCACCAGCTCGCGGCCGCGCGTCTGGATGCGTGCGTGCTGCTCGGCGGAGAAATCCGCCCGGTCGAGCAGCGCCGCCACCACCTGTCGCTCGTCGGCGAGGTGGGCCTGCGCAATGGCGCGGCGCGGCCCTTCGGGCAGGGCATCGGCGGACGGATTACAGGGGCGCATGGGCGGTGAGTCCCGGCCTCCCGGTGGAGAACGGCGGGCCTCGAAAACGAGGCGCTCAAACGCGGCTTCGGCCTACGGAGGAGCTTGAGGCCGGTCGGGGCGGCGCGCAACCTCCTTTCCCGCTCCATCGACTGGCCCGGGCGGCGCTCCCGGAGCCGGTGCGCGCAGCCCGATCTGCGCCGGCGCCCGGGTATGGAGAGCCCGTCGGGACAGAGCCAGCCCGGGCTGTCCGCCGAACGTCCCGGCGCCCATCGCCGCGGGGGGCCGATCCGCTCGGTCTGCCGCGGTCCGATCTCCTCGATACCGACGCGACCGCTTGCGCAGTACCCGGGGCGCCCGCTTCCTGCCGGCCGCTTCCATGGAGCGTCCGCCGAATGGTCGGGGCACCGTTGGCGCACCGCCTGGACAGCCCCGCCGGGCGGACACCGGACGAGGCGAGGGTCACCCGTCCTGAAATCCACTGTGGCCGTCCGTGGCCCCGGGTCCGAAGGGGACCCCGCCGAGGCAGGCGTCAGTCGCTGCCCTCGCCGCCCTCGCCTTCAGGGCTTCGCGCAGCATCCGGATTGTTGACCGGGGAATCAGGGTGCATGAGGTAGGCCATGACGTCCGCGATCTGCTGCTGGGTGAGGACGCCGTTGGCACCGAAACGCGGCATACGGGTGCACGGGAAATAGGCGTGGGGGCTGTAGATGACGTCGTAGACGTACTTCAGGGTGGCCTCGGCCGTTCCCCGTGTCTTTCCGTATTCCGTGAGGCTCGGGCCGAGGGTCCCGTAAGCGATTTCCTCCGGGTCCAGCTGATGGCAGGCGTAGCAGTTCCCGCCCGGATCCCTCTCGCCGTGGTCGTCCGTCTTGTGGCCGACACGGTACCCGTAGCCGGAGCGGGCGATCGCCTCGCCCTTCTTCCAGTCGCCGAGCTTGATGCCGCCTTCCGGATAGACGATGTCCGCCCGGGCCATCTGGGTCACCTTGCCCGCGGTCTCGCCCTCGATCGTCTTGCCCTGCAGCGCGGAGCAGGTCTTCTGGAGATCGTCCTGGGTCAGGCGATCCCGCACGGTGCCCCCCTCCTGGGTCT
Source organism: Chromatiales bacterium (assembly GCA_050050175.1). Lineage (GTDB taxonomy): Bacteria > Pseudomonadota > Gammaproteobacteria > Chromatiales > Chromatiaceae > CAVQCX01. The sequence goes on along the minus strand of JASFUT010000044.1, from coordinate 1,316 downwards.
TCTGGTCGAGATCGAAGCCCCTGGCGTCGAAGATCAGGTGCTCCGCCAGCTGCTCGGGGCTCATGGCCGTATAGTCGGCCCTGTCGTCACCGGCGAGGGCTGTTCCGCCCGGAGTCGCGATCGTCGCGAGCGCGGCAAGCCCCGCCATTGTGAGAACCTTGTGATGAGACATGATGTGTATCCTCCTCGGCGTCGACGGTCAGCGCTTCATGTCCGGCAGGATGGCCGGCTGGCCGCGCGCGGCATCCGTCCAGAAGGAGATCACGGCGGTCGAGGCGTCGGAGCCCGGGAGGATCTGACCCTGCCGCATCTGCCAGTAGCACCCGCGCAGCCGGTGGTAGCTGCTGCGCACCTGCTGATGGCCGACGCGGTAGGCCGGCCAGGAAACCGCCTTGGTCCACTCCTCGGGCACGTTCATGTTCGGCAGCACCGAGGCGCGGATCCGCTTGCCGGTCTGGCCGTGGCAGGTGTTGCAGCTGAAGTCCATGGTGCCCGCCCGCCGGTAGAACAGCACCTCGCCGGCGTCACGCATGGTCTTCTCCAGCGGGTGATCCATGGGCGGGTTCCACGCGTAGCCGCTGGACTTGCCAGCGATGTACGTCTGCAGCCGCATCAGGTCGGAGGTCGAGCCGTGGCGCTTCGTCACCGCCGGGTCGTCGTCCGCAAACCCCTGGATGGTCTTCATGCAGTGGATCAGCCGGCTCTCGAGATCCATGACCTCGCCCGTATCCTCGAAATACCGCGGCAGCTCGGCGTAGGCCCCTTCCAGAACACCCGGCCCCTTGCCGAAGTCGCAGCCCTCCAACGACGCGTTCCTCGGGCCGCGCTTCTCATGGAACAGGTCCTCGCCCTCGTCCGCCGTCCAGTAGGCGGGGTTGTCCTGCATCATCATGAGATTCTGCTCGCTCTGCGTCAGGTAGCTCGAATCGACCTTGTCGATCAGCCCCTGCAGAACGTCGTACGGCTCTTCATAAGAGTCGGCGATACTCGTACCACTCCCTAGAGCCAGCGAACCGGCAAGCGCTAAGGCGAAGTGCTTGGACATGCTTACCTCCTCGGTGCCATCGACTCTTCTGCTGGTGGTCGTATGCCGGATGTCGGCGATTATCGGAAAACCCTAGGTGGCGCCCTGCCCAAGGTCAACGTAAGAACCCCCGCAGTTTGCATGGCGGTCGGCGGCCATGGGTCAGGAATCCGTGCTAAGCGATGGAAGGATCGGCAGGAAGCCCCCAGGGCTCTTGGATAGCGCTGCGCCTCGACAGCAAACCTGGTCGGTGGCCTCGGCTCGGGCCGGAGCCGCGGGCGGCGTGCAGGGG